>NZ_LZJG01000053.1:0-12206 GCF_001667785.1 Mycobacterium sp. E3247
AGCGCCGCCTCCGCGGCCATCGCGACCCCGTTGGTCGCCGGCGACGAGGTGCTGTCGGTGCTGCCGGGCACCCTGCCGGTCGCGGAGCTGACCCGCCGCCTCGCCGACGCCGACGCCGCCGTGGTGCTGAAACTTGGTCGCTCGTATCACGCTGTGCGCGAGGCGCTTTCGGCGACCGGACAGCTCGACGACGCGTATTACGTCGAACGGGCCAGCACCGCCGGGCAGCGCATCCTGCCCGCCGCCGAGGTCGACGAGGCGGGGGTGCCGTACTTCTCGCTGGCCATGCTGCCCGGTGGGCGGCGCGGGCGGCAGCCCTCGCCGGCCGGAGCGGTCGCGGTGGTGGGTCTGGGACCCGGCGACGCCGACTGGATGACGCCGCAGAGCCGGCGCGAGCTGGCCGCCGCGACCGACCTGATCGGCTACGGCGGCTACCTCGACCGCGTCCCGCTGCGCGACGGCCAGCGGCGTCATCCCAGCGACAACACCGACGAACCCGCGCGCGCCCGACTGGCCTGCGCGTTGGCCGAGCAAGGGCGCTCCGTCGCGGTGGTGTCGTCGGGCGATCCCGGGGTGTTCGCCATGGCGACCGCCGTATTGGAAGAGGCCAAGGAGTGGCCGGGAGTTCGGGTGCGGGTCATTCCGGCGATGACCGCCGCCCAGGCCGTCGCCAGCCGGGTGGGCGCTCCCCTGGGCCACGACTACGCGGTGATCTCGCTGTCCGACCGGCTCAAGCCGTGGGAAATCATCGCTCAGCGGTTGTCCGCGGCGGCCGCCGCGGACCTCGTCCTGGCCATCTACAACCCTGCCTCCACGTCCCGGACGTGGCAGGTCGCCGCGATGCGCGACCTGCTCCTGGAACACCGCGAGCCGGGGACGCCGGTGGTGATCGGCCGCAGCGTTTCCGGCCCCGACGAGGACGTGCGTGTGGTGCGGCTGGCCGATCTGGATCCCGCCGAGGTGGACATGCGCTGCCTGCTGATCGTCGGTTCCTCGCAAACCCAGTGGTACCCGGGCGATTCCGGCGACCGGGTGTTCACGCCCCGCCGCTATCCCCTGGGCTAGGCGTCGCCGTCCCAGCTGCTGGGCATCATCGGCACGGCGGGGCCGTCGCCCAACCCACCGCGGGTCAGCGTCGCCAACCCGGCCGGCCGGCCGACACCGGATCTCGTTGCGGCCCCGGCGAATCCGAGCGGCCCCCCGCCCTGATCCGAGGCACCCACGGCGGCCAGGTCCTCGTCGTCGGCGCCCGAATCCTGTTCGAGGTCCAGGAATTCGTAGCGGTACGCGCGGTCGGTGGCGGTACCGGCGCGGCGCCGGCGGGCCCGGGCCTTCTTCCTGGCCGCTGTGGCCGCCGCGGCCGCAGCGGGTGCGTCGACGTCGTCGGGCGCCGGTTCCTCCGACTTCCGCCGGGCCCGGCCGCTGGCGCTGCCGCGCGCCGCCAGCCCCGACAGCGCCGCAGCGTAGAGGGCGTCGGACATGCCCGCGCCGATGCCGTCCGTGGCCGTCGGGCTGAAGCCGGGGCCCGGTCCGCCGCCGGCCGGCCCGCCCCCGGTGGGGCTGGCCACGGTCGACGCGGGGGCGCTCGACACCGTCGGGGCGTTGCTCACGCTCGCCGGCGCCGTGCTGATGGTAGGAGCCGGCGCGGACGCCATCGGCGCCGAGGCGGGTGCGGGCGCCGGCAGCGGGGCGCTGGCCGAGAGCGGCGCCGCGACGCTCACCGCGGTGATCGCCGCCGCCGCCCCTCCGGCCGCGGCGGCGCCCAGAACGGAGACGACCATCGGTGCCAGCACCACGGCCATCTGGATGGCGGCCTGCATGAACGGCCAGAAGATCATCAGCGTGTGGAAGATCGCCCAGCCGAGCGCGCTGGACAGGGCCGGCGAGAAGCCCAACTGACCGAAGAACGAGGCGAGGCCATTGACGAACGGCACCGGCGGGAACGGCCAGCCGCCGGGGTTGAGGTCTTTGGACACCGGCCAGGCGAAGTTCTTGGTGTACTGCTGCAGCCAGGCCGTCAGTTGGTCCTGCCAGGACGGATAGGTCTGGGTGGCTTGCTGCTGGGTGTCGGCGGCTTGCATCGTGGTGACGCTCGCATCCGCGCCCGGGGTGACGATCGGCGGCGCGGGCGTGCTCGCCGGAACCGCCGCGAGGCTGGATTCCGCCACCACCTGATAGGTGGTCATCGTCGTGGCGGCCTGCACCCACATGCGCGCGTAGTCGGCCTCGTTCACGGCGATCGGGACGGTGTTGATGCCGAAGAAGTTGGTCGCGACCAGCGCCGCGTGGGTCGCATGGTTCGCCGCGAGCTGGGGCATCGTCGGCATGGCGGCCAGCGCCGCGGTGTAAGCGCCGGCCGCGGTTTCGTGCAGTGCGGCCGCGGTCGCACTCGTGGCCGAACTCTCCTGCAGCCAGGCCAGGTAGGGCCCGTGTGCCGCGACGTACTGTTCGGCGCTGGGTCCCTCCCATGCGCCGCCCTGCACCGCGCCCAGAAGCCCGGTCAGTTCCGCTGCGGCGTCGGCGTATTGGCCGCTCATCGACGACCACGTCGCCGCGGCCGTCAGCAGCGATCCGGGCCCGGGGCCGCTGCTGAGCAGGGTCGAGTGCACTTCCGGAGGAAAGGCGATCCAGATCGGGGCGGTCATCGTCGGGGGCCTTCGGGCACGAACACGAATACCTCTTCGGTGGCTGTCGGGGGTGGGCTGCTGATGTTCAGTGGTCGGTTTCCCGCACGGATTAGTTCCCGCCGGCCGTTTCGAGCGCTCTTTGCACCCCGACCGGGCATGCGCAACGATGCAGGGATGCGGTGTGAAGCGGCGCGTGAGGCGCTTTCGGCTCGACTGGACGGCGAGCGTCCCCAGGTGCTCGCGCAGCAGGTCGACGCTCATCTGGAATCGTGCCGGCGGTGCCGCGCCTGGCTGATCGGCGCCGCGGCCCAGACCCGCCGGCTGGCCACCGTCGAGCCGGGCGAGGGGCCCGACCTGGTCGCGAAGATCATGGCGAGCATCGGCGAGGAATCCTCCGGGCGCCAGCGCAGGATGCGTTGGCTGCGCAAGCACTACCGGCGCTGGGGCCTGATCGGTGTCGGTCTCTTCCAGGTGGCGATCGCCGCCGCGCAAATCAGCGGCATCGATTTCGGGATGGTGTCGAGCCACATGCACGGCGCGATGTCCGGAGAGCATTTGATGCACGAGTCCACCGCCTGGTTGCTGGCGCTGGGCCTGGCGATGGTGGCCGCCGGCGTCTGGCCCGTCACCGCGATTGGGGTGGCGGCGATTACGGGCGTCTATTCGGTCGCGCTACTGGGTTACGTGATCGTCGACGCCTTCGCCGGCGACGTCACCGCGACGCGGATCGCCAGTCATATGCCCCTGCTGCTGGGACTCGCGTTCGCGTTACTGGTGGCGCGGGAACGGGTGCGGTCCGAAAGAGCCGGAGCGTCCGGGCACGCCGACGATGCCGCCTGGCCGGCAGAGTCTCCCGCAGCACGACGGCGCGGTCACCTCTGGCCCATCAACCGAACGGCTTCCGACCCCGCCACCGCAGCTACGACAGGACGTCGTAGACTCGGTGAGCCCGCGACACAAAGGTGGTTGGTCATGATCGCTTCGAGCGATGACGACGCCGTTACCGAGTTCGCGTTGGCAGCCGCGCGTGGGAACGACAG
Source organism: Mycobacterium sp. E3247 (assembly GCF_001667785.1). Classification (NCBI taxonomy): domain Bacteria; kingdom Bacillati; phylum Actinomycetota; class Actinomycetes; order Mycobacteriales; family Mycobacteriaceae; genus Mycobacterium; species Mycobacterium sp. E3247. Next base: position 3,668 of record NZ_LZJG01000053.1, read on the forward strand.
GGCGCTCGAGGCTTTCATCAAGGCCACCCAGCAAGACGTATGGCGGTTCGTCGCATATCTGTCGGACGCGGGCAGCGCCGACGACCTGACCCAGGAGACTTTCCTGCGCGCGATCGGCGCCATCGAAAGATTCTCCGGGCGCTCGAGCGCCCGGACGTGGCTGCTGTCCATCGCGCGCCGTGTCGTCGCCGATCACATCCGCCACGTCCAGTCGCGACCGCGCGCCGCGGTCGGCGCCGACCCGGAGCACGTTCTGCGCGGCGACCGCCACGCGCGCGGATTCGAAGACCTGGTCGAGGTCACCACGATGATCGCGAACCTCACCGCCGAGCAACGAGAAGCCTTGTTGCTCACCCAATTGCTCGGGCTGCCCTATGCCGACGCCGCGGCGGTGTGCGGCTGCCCGGTCGGGACGATCCGGTCCCGCGTCGCCCGCGCCCGCGACGCGCTGCTGGCCGCCGACGCCGAGCGCGACGACCTGACCGGCTAATCCAGTCCCGTCAGCCATTCGGCGGCTTGTTCGACGCTGCCCACCACGTTCACCCCGGCCGGCAGTGGCGGGCGCGCCACCATCACCACCGGAATGCCCAGGGCCGCAGCGGCGTTCAATTTCGCCCGGGTCAGGTTTCCCCCGCTGTTCTTGGTGACCAATGCGTCGATGCGGTGCTCCCGCAGCAGCGCGACCTCGCCGTCGTAGTCATACGGGCCGCGGGAGAGCACCAGCTGGTGACGGCGCGGCAAGGACGCGGGGTCGGGTTCGGTGACCGCGCGGATCAGAAACCACGCGTTGCTGTCGGCGAAGACCCTCGTCCCCGAGCGTCCGGTGGTGAGGAATACCCGCGAGAAGCGTTCCTTTGCAACGGTTTCGGCGGCCGTGGTGTTCGATTCGACGACGATCGCATCGCCGGGCTCCCACGCCGGGCGGGCCAGGACTAAATGCGGGATCTCCAACTCGCCGCACGCTTGCGCGGCGTGCGCGGTCATGGTCGCGGCGAATGGATGGGTCGCGTCGATGACGGCGTCGATGCCTTCCTCGTGCAGCCAGCGCCGGAGACCCTCGACGCCGCCGAAGCCGCCCACGCGTACCGGGCCCACCGGCAGGGCGGGGTCCGGCACCCGCCCGGCCAGGGAGCTGACGACGTCGACGCGCGGGTGCAGGGTCTTGGCAAGCGCGCGGCCTTCGGCCGTGCCGCCGAGCAGCAGCACTCGCATCAGTGCCCGCTCCCCCGCGTCCGCCCGGCCGAGTACAAGTAGCTGTCGGTGAATCCCTCGGCGGCCAGTACGTCACCGACGATGATCACCGCCGTCTTGGTGATACCGGCCTGGCGCGTCTGCCCGGCGATGTCGGCGAGCGTGCCGCGCAGTGCCGTCTCTTGCGGCCAACTCGCGAAAGCCACGACGGCGGCCGGTGTTTCGGGCCGATATCCGCCGTCGAGGAGTTGCGGCACGATGGCATCGATCTGCGCCGCGGCCAGGTGCAGGACCAGCGTGGCCCCGGATCGGGCAAGGGTGGCCAGGTCTTCCCCGGGCGGCATGGCCGTCGACAGGGTCGCGACCCGGGTCAGCGTCACCGTCTGCGCGACCCCGGGGACCGTGAGCTCGCGCTTGAGCGCGGCCGCCGCCGCCGCGAAAGACGTTACGCCGGGCACGATTTCGTAGTCGATGCCCAGGGTGTCGAGCCGTCGGCATTGTTCAGCCAGCGCGCTATAGAGCGACGGGTCACCGGAATGCAGGCGCGCGACGTCGTGACCGGCGGCGTCGGCGTCCGCGAGTTCGGTGATGATCTGCTCGAGCGTCAGCGGGCCGGTGTCAATGACTTTCGCCCCGGGCGGGCACAGCGCCAGGAGGTCGTCGGGCATGATCGATCCCGCGTACAGGCACACTGGGCACGTTTCGAGGAGCCGCTGGCCGCGGACGGTGATCAGGTCGGCGGCGCCCGGGCCCGCGCCGATGAAATAGACCGTCACTTGGTCACCGACCACTGGGTGACCGGCATCTGTGGGCGCCATCCGGTGAAGCCGCCGAGCGGCTCGCCGTGGTAGTGCTGGAAGCGTCGCAGGTGGCCGCCGAGGCGCGAATGCGACTGTGCCAGCAGCGCTTCGGATTCCGCGGTGACGGCGTTGGCGACGAGGCGGCCGCCGGTCGGCAGGCTGGCGAGGCAGGCGTCGAGGAGCCCGGGTTGGGTGAGGCCGCCGCCGATGAAGATCGCCGATGGCGTGTCGAGCCCGCCGAAGGCTTCCGGGGCGTCGCCGTGGATGTCGATGGCGGCGCCGCAAGCCGCGGCGTTGAAGGCGATGTTGCGGCGGCGTCGTTCGTCGCGTTCGAATGCGTCGGCGCTGCAACCGTTGCCGCTCAGACACCACTGGACGCTGATGCTGCCCGAGCCCGCGCCGACGTCCCATAGCCGCTCGCCCGGGCGCGGCGCCAGCGCCGCCAGCGTGACCGCGCGGATGCCGTGCTTGGTGATCTGCCCGTCATGGCGGAACGCGTCGTCGGGCAGCGGCGACAGTCGGTCGTCGGGCAGGTAGCGGATGGCGACGACGTTGAGGTCGTCGACGTCATGGGGCGCGTCCGCGGCCCATTGACGCGCGGTGGCGTCGCGACGCCGTTCGGTTGGGCCACCGAGGTTTTCGAGGACGCTCAATTCGGAATCGCCGCGGCCGTGGGCTTCGAGCAGTGCGGCGAGTTCGTGGGGCGTGGCCGCGCTCTTCGACAGCACGATCGCTTGGCCGCCGCGGCGCACCGCGGTGTGCGGCGGCGCGGTGACCAGGCTGATCACCTCGGTGTCGTGGGCGTTCCAGCCCATCCGCGCACACGCCAGCGTCACCGAGGACACGTGCGGCAGCACCCGGACGTGTTCGGGGCCGTAGAGCCGGATCAGCGTGCCCCCGATGCCGTGCATGAGCGGGTCACCGCTGGCCACCACGTGGATGTCTTCGGCGTGGCGGTCTCGCAGGGTTTGCAGGGCGGGCAGCATCGGCGAGGGCCACTGCCGGCGCGGCGCGGTCACGGTCTCGTCGAGCAGGTCGAGTTGCCGTTTCGAGCCGTAAATTATTGTGGCCCTGCGTAATTCATTGCGGGAGGTTTCCGCGAGCCCAGCCATGCCGTCGGCCCCGATGCCGACCACGATGATCATCGCGGCATCCTGCGCCACAGCGAGTGCGGCAGCAGCCGCATCACGGCGGCCGCTGACCCCAGCGCCCACGGGATCCACACGGTGCGTCGACCCTTGGCCATCGCACGCGCGGTGGCCTCGGCCACCTGGGCGGGCGTGCTGGACAGCGGCGCAGGATCCATACCTTGCGTCATGCGTCCGATCACGAAACCCGGTCGGGCGATCAGCAGTTTCACGCCGGTGCCGTGCAGGGCGTCGGCCAGCCCGCTCGCGAAGCCGTCCAGGCCGGCCTTGGCCGAGCCGTAGACGTAATTGGCGCGACGCACGCGCGCGCCGGCGATCGAGGAGAACACCACCAGTTGGCCGCTGTCGGCTGTGCGCATCGCGGTCGCCAGATGGGTAAGCATGCTGACCTGGGCGACGTAGTCGGTGTGCACGATGGCGACCGCGTGTGCGGCGTCGGTTTCGGCGCGGGCTTGGTCGCCGAGAATTCCGAAGGCCAGCACCGCCGTGGCGATGGGTCCGTGGTCCGCGACGACCGAGTCGACCAGCGGACCGTGCGATGCGAGGTCGTCGGCGTCGAACTCGACTGTGTGCACCGCTGTGGCGCCGGCGGCTCTGAGGGCGCCGACCTGCTCGTCGAGTCGATCGGCCCCGCGCGCGGCCAGCACCACCGTCGCCCCAGGCGCCAGGAGCCGCGCCAGCTCGATGCCGATCTCGCTGCGGCCGCCCAGGATCAGTACTGGACCTGCGCCCGTGTCGTCCACGGCTGCGATTATGACCTGCGCTAGCGTGAGCGGTGATGGCGAATACCACTACCCGGCTCACCGACGATGCGCTGGCGTTCCTGTCCGAACGACATCTGGCCATGCTGACCACACTGCGAGCCGACAATTCACCGCATGTCGTGGCGGTGGGTTTCACCTTCGACCCCAAGACGCACATCGCGCGGGTCATCACCACCGGCGGATCGCAGAAAGCGGTGAACGCCGACCGCGGCGGGGTGGCAGTGCTCAGTCAGGTCGACGGCGCGCGGTGGTTGTCACTGGAGGGCCGGTCGAAGGTGAACAGCGACGGCGACGCCGTCCGCGACGCCGAACTGCGCTACGCGCAGCGCTACCGGACTCCGCGCCCGAATCCGCGGCGGGTGGTCATCGAGGTGCGCGTGGAGCGAGTGCTGGGGTCGTCGGGCTTATTGGACCGGGGCGAGAAGTAGGCCCGTCGCGTTCGCTGACAGACGACCGCACCGTCCGCTTAGCGGGCTCTCCTGCGAGGGTCCAATTCAGTGCCCGAGATGTCATCCCAAAACTTGGGTGACACAGCTTTTGCTCGGTCTTCCGGAGCGACTGCTTTTACTTTCTGCTCAAATTCGTCGAAAGCCCTACACGCCTTCGCCAACTCCGCTTCTGTCGGCGGGGTCACACCCGCCTCTTCTGGCGTAGAGAAGATCTTCCCGGCGATTTTTCTGCTCATTACACCGCATCCGCCTTTCTACTGCGCCTCGTGGCGCGCCGATCCACTGTGTAGTGCGTCTTTAGACAGGTGTTCCTCGGTTACTGCCGGGCGGCTGGAGGAGGAGATGGTCGCGCTCCCTCCTACGGCATGCGTCTATGAACTCGATTGCAGCTCCCCGGCCGTCAAGAAAGTGACGGTACTGATCAGGCGTAAGTTCGTAATACTCTTCATAGTCGACAATGCCGTTGCTCACGGGTATTGATATATAGTAGCGGCCGGAGGCTTTTTCCACGCCTATGGCGTATCTATCATCTGACGAGACGAATATGTCCTCAAAATTCACAATTCCATCACTCATGCGGCAAATAACTTCGTTGTCAGAGAGCTCCAAACAACGCCCCGACCGGATTGGACCGGATGTATAAAGTAGTCAATCGAAGACTTCCTGCGCACCGGTCATTACGCGTCGACGTCTAGCCACCTTGCCTTCGCGGGTCATACTCGGTGCCTGAGACGTCGTCCCAAAATTTTGGTGAGATTTCGGTAGGCCGGTCTTCATCGGCTACCGCATCTACTTGCTCCTGGAACTCATCGAGGAGTTGCCGGGCACGCGCAAGCTTTTCCGCCGAAGGCGGAGGCGCGCCGGCCTCTTCTCGTGTTAAGAATATCTTCCCCGCGATCTCCCTCACATGCACCTCCTTTGAGGATTGGTCAGCTTCATCAGGTTAATCCTCCACCATGTCGATAATTGTCCGACCCGTTCGTGGATCTATTGCTTTCCTTAACACCAGAAACCTTGTATGCGCCGGAAATAGGATCTCCTGCTCCGCAGGAAACATCGAAACCGCTGAAACGTCGCGACCGCTAAAAGATACAATTCTGAACTCAACATTTCCAGCGAAGGCGGACGACTGTGCTACTATTGGATTCTTCGTAGTGCTTAAGAATGCTTTTTCAATGACGTATTCTCCTGGTCGATACTGAGCAAGTACCTCGGGCGGCAGATTTGTGCCACGGACCACAGACCCTTCATACGGAGGAAGTTTGTTCAATGCATTCTTCAGTGCTTCAACTCGAGCGGATTGAGACGCGTCCAAAGCTTCGCTCCTTAACGCCTCGTTTAGGTCTCTGTAGCCCATGCCAGTGTAGTCAGCAAGTGCGGACAGATCATCTGCGTTCATCGGAACTGGCAGGCTCTGATCATGGCCGCCATCAACAGCACCATCGTGCCAACCAGCCTTCTCGCCGGATGCAGGAGGCGCGCTGTCGTGGGGTGGCAGTTTTGACGGGGGGTAGCCAAGCAGGCTGGTGTCGCCAGGCTTTGACAAACCATCGAACGGTGGCTTCGGCCCACCGATGGCGGGGCCACCGTCATCAGGCATATGCGGGCCGCGACCCGGAGTTTGCGCTTCGAGGGGACGACGGGCGGGCAGTGATGAATGGGAGGCCGCCTTCGTTACCGGGGCAGCAGGCGGTGGCTCAGCGGGCGGTCCGCCAGGTGGAGCCGGCGCGCGACTGGGAGAATGCTCGGCCAGCTGTGGAATTGCGGCCGGCGCACGCTCCCCCATTGCGGCGGGCGCAGAGGTAAGAGGTGCGCCGCTGGGCGGACTGGGGGGAATTGTCATCGGCTCATGCGGGCGCTCTGCTCGCACCCAGGGCGCCTCGTGTGGGGCCTCCGCAGATTTCGCTCCGGTTTCATGCAAGCCCTCCGCAGGCACCGACGCAGGGTCACGCGGACCGGCCCCCGGCACGGAACCCGGTTCGCGGGGATTTGCCGCGGGCGGGCGCTCATGTTGCCCCTCGACCGGCGCCGCAGCCCCCTCATGCGGACGCCCGACGGGCGCAGGCTCGTGCGGACGTTCTGACGGGGCGGAGAGATGTTCATGTATTCCGGCGCCCACCGGAGAGACGCGAGCCTCTCCTTGAGCGGACACCGGATCACGTGGACCGCTCACTGGCGCCGGAGCGTGCGACGGCTCTGCAGGCGCGGACACAGGTTCATGCGAACGTGACGCAGCCGGAGTCTCGGCGGGCGATACCAGCTCATGGGGACCACCAGTACCCGCCGGCGCTGGTGCTGCTGGCGGAGCCCCTGCCGGATCGTGTGGACCGCGCTCGGCGCCGGCTGAGGGAGTCTCCGGGGATGTCGGTCCCAGCGCGCCCGTTGGATCGTGCGGCGCGCCTGGTGCCGCGTCGGGCGGGTGTGGTGTCGCCTCGACGGGCGCCTCGAGCGACTTGCCGGACGGTAGACCGACAGGAGTGCCGCCGGCGGGCGGTTTGATTTCCGGCAAGTCACCCGCAACGTCTTTCAGGTTCTTGGTCACGTCGCCGCCGGCCTTGGTGATGTCGGTCAGCGCACCGCGCGCTCCCGCGGCGCCTTCCCCACCGGCACGCCCAGCAGCGCCACCCGCGGCCTCCGCCTCTTCCTCTGCGCCGCGCGCAGCGGCGCCCGCACCGTCGGCCGCCGCACCCGCCTCACCAAGGCCCGGGGCGAACAGGGTGGCGCCGTCGAGTGCAACTTCACCGGCGCCTAATCCCGGGCGAGCGGTACTCCAATCCTCGGCATGCACAAGGCCCTTCAGCTCCTGCAGCCTCGCCTCCGCGAATTCTTTGGGATTGACCGCGGCGTTGATCAAGCTTTCTTTCCAGGTGTTCTTCACCAAGCCCGTCCAGGTGGCGGCCGCACCCTGGGGATCGGCGACGATCCAATGCGGGCTGAGGTCGACGAGGCCCAGCCCGATGCCGACCGCACCTTTGAGGACACCCTCATGGGCGTTGATCCAGGTGTCGGTTAGGGTCGCGACGGCGTTGCCGACGTCGTCGCCCAGGAATGTGACGAGCCCGCGGCGCGCGTACTTCTCGCAGGTGACGACCTCGCGATCGGCTGCTTGCATGACGAGCCTGATCGCCTGCTCGCAGGCCCTGGCTTCCTGCCCAAGATGCTGCAGCACGGCGTTGATGTCGCTGACGATCTGTTTGATCTCATCCCACGCGTCACCGTCGATGATGAGCATGACGTCGTGACCGAGGTCGCCCAGGGACTCCATCCGACGCAACAGATCCCGGATCGCGGTTTGGGCGTGGTCCACCCTGTTGGCGAATGCGTCGATGGTGCTGGCCAACGTGCCGCACAGCTCGCCGATAACCGTTGTCGACGAGCCGATTTCGTTCAAAGCGCTGTCGATCTTCTCGCCTTCAGGAATGTGTTGGCTGTCGAACAGCGTCTTCGACGCGTTGAGAGTTCCCTGCACAGCTTTGGCCGCCGCACCGAAGGCACGCCAACGAGATGCCGCCGCACGCAGACCCGCCACATCGCCATCGGGCCACGCCTCGAGGACAAACGCTTGCACGAACGACCACAGCGGTGGGGGCGGCTGGCCGGGCCCCCACGTCCCAGGCGGCCCCGGCGCGGCAAGCTCGGCCGGCGGGGACGGTGGGTTCAAGGCTCCTCGCCCGCCGCCCAGCGTCGAAGCCGCCTCGACGTTGGAGTAGTTCGACGCACCTTGCTGGATGATGGCACCGCTCTTCCGGCAGGCGTTGACGGCAGCAGCGGCCGCCTTCAGCACCGACTCGGCCTTCTCCTGATACGCCAAGCCGAACACCTCGCCGGCCCGGTCGACACCGGTGTGCGCCGAAAAGCCGGCTGTCAGCACCGCCAGATTCGCTGCCAACCCCTCACCCGCGGCTGCCACCGCGCTGCCGGCGGCGTACATCGCCTCGGGGTCGACCGACAAGGGAGCCACGCGCGAAATTCTCGTCGAGACCGCGCGCAGAAGCTATTCACCCAATGATGGCTTTGCCCAAGCTAGCCGCGGCCGTAGAGCAGCCACAACTCATTCATTAACAGCCTGGGCGGCCAAGGTGATGCGGTGCCGTCCCACCGGCACCGCCAAAGTCGGTTCGGCCGGATGGCCGTCGAGCTGGACGCCGACCCCGGCCGGCAGCGCACTCAGCGTGATCCGCGCGGCG
>NZ_LZJG01000054.1:0-2545 GCF_001667785.1 Mycobacterium sp. E3247
GAGCTGGACACGCTGATCCCGGACTCGGCCAACCAGCCCTACGACATGCACGAGGTGATCACCCGCATCCTCGACGACGACGAGTTCCTGGAAATCCAGAACGGCTACGCCACCAACATCATCGTCGGGTTCGGCCGCATCGAGGGCCGGCCGGTGGGCATCGTGGCCAACCAGCCCACCCAGTTCGCCGGCTGCCTGGACATCAACGCCTCGGAGAAGGCGGCGCGGTTCGTGCGGACCTGCGACTGCTTCAACATCCCGATCATCATGCTGGTGGACGTCCCGGGCTTCCTGCCGGGCACGGGCCAGGAATACAACGGCATCATCCGGCGCGGCGCCAAGCTGCTGTTCGCCTACGGCGAGGCCACGGTTCCGAAGATCACCGTCATCACCCGCAAGGCCTACGGCGGCGCGTACTGCGTCATGGGCTCCAAGGACATGGGCTGCGACGTCAACATCGCCTGGCCGACCGCGCAGATCGCGGTGATGGGCGCCTCCGGGGCCGTCGGCTTCGTCTACCGCAAGCAGCTGGCCGAGGCGGCCAAGGAGGGCAAGGACGTCGACGCGCTGCGGCTCGAGCTGCAGCAGGAGTACGAGGACACGCTGGTCAACCCGTACGTCGCCGCCGAGCGGGGCTACGTCGACGCGGTGATCCCGCCCTCGCACACCCGCGGCTACATCGGCACGGCGCTGCGGCTGCTGGAACGCAAGATCTCACACCTGCCCCCCAAGAAGCACGGGAACATCCCGCTGTGAGCGAGGAAGCCGTGAGCGACGAGGCCGCACAGCCGCACGAGCCGCACATCCACATCGTCAAGGGACACCCCACCGACGAGGAGCTGGCCGCGCTGGTCACCGCGCTCGGCCTGGTGGGCGGCGGTGCCCCCGCGCCCACCGAGCCCGAGCCCACCCGCTGGGGGCAGCCGGTGGACCGGCTGCGGTTTGCGATGTCGAACTACCAGCGGCTCACCATGCAGCAGATGACGCACATGAAGCGTTGACCCGCCTGGTCCTCGGGTCGGCCTCGCCGGGCCGCCTGAAGGTGCTGCGGCAGGCCGGCGTCGATCCGCTGGTCGTGGTTTCCGGTGTGGACGAGGACGCCCTCATCGCCGGGCTGGGGCCCGGCGCCGCGCCGGCCGAGGTGGTGTGCGCGCTGGCGGCCGCCAAGGCCGAACGCGTGGCGGGCGAGCTGGACGGGGCCGTCGCGGCGGATTGCGTTGTCCTGGGCTGTGATTCGATGCTGCACCTGGACGGTGAGCTGTGCGGCAAGCCCGGCTCGGCCGACGCCGCGATGGCCCAGTGGCGCGGCATGGCCGGCCGGTCCGGCCGGCTGCACACCGGGCACTGCCTGCTGCGGCTGAGCGACGGGGCCGTCATCGGCCGCGAAGCGCAATCAGCCTGCACCACAGTGCGTTTCGCCGATCTCTCCGACGCGGACCTGCGGGCCTACGTCGCCAGCGGCGAACCGCTGAGCGTCGCCGGCGGGTTCACGCTCGACGGGCTGGCCGGCTGGTTCGTCGACGGGATCGACGGCGACCCGTCGAACGTGATCGGCGTGAGCCTGCCGCTGCTGCGGTCGATGTTGCAGCGGGCGGGGCTCTCGGTGAGCGCGCTGTGGGCACCACCAACTGATCTCGAGACTTGAATCATGGCGACCCGCCGCGGCGTGTCGTCGCCATGACTTAAGTGTCGCGGTAGGCAGCGGCCGTGAGTGGCCTCACACCCCTGACGGTAGGCTCGGTTGCGTGGCATTACCCCCCGATCCGAGCCCGACGCTGAGCGACTACGCACACCCCGAACGGCTGGTCACGGCCGACTGGGTCTCCGCCCACCTGGGCGCCCCCGGCCTGGTGATCGTCGAATCCGACGAGGACGTCTTGCTCTACGACGTCGGCCATGTCCCGGGCGCCGTCAAGATCGACTGGCACACCGACCTCAACGACCCCAGGGTCCGCGACTACATCAACGGCGAGCAGTTCGCGGAGTTGATGGACCGCAAGGGCATCTCGCGCGACGACACCGTGGTGATCTACGGCGACAAGAGCAACTGGTGGGCCGCCTACGCGCTGTGGGTGTTCACGTTGTTCGGCCACCCGGACGTGCGCCTGCTCAACGGCGGTCGCGACCTGTGGCTCCGGGAAGGCCGGGACGTGACGCTGGACGTGCCGACCAAAACCTCCACCGGCTACCCCGTCGTCGCCCGCAACGACGAACCCATCCGGGCCTTCAAGGACGACGTGCTGGCCATCCTGGGCACCCAACCGCTGATCGACGTGCGCTCGCCCGACGAGTACACCGGCAAGCGCACCCACATGCCCGACTACCCCGAGGAAGGCGTGCTGCGCGGCGGTCACATCCCCACGGCCCGGTCCATCCCGTGGGCCAAGGCCGTCGACGAGAGCGGGCGATTCCGCAGCCGCGAGGAGCTCGAGGAGCTCTACGACTTCATCACCCCCGACGACAAGACCGTCGTGTACTGCCGCATCGGTGAGCGGTCCAGCCACACCTGGTTCGTGCTCACCTACCTGCTGGGCAAGCCCGGGGT
>NZ_LZJG01000055.1:0-1036 GCF_001667785.1 Mycobacterium sp. E3247
GACTTGGTGAGGTTGTTCAGGCCGGCTTTGGCCGCCGCATAGACGATGGCGTGGCCGGCGCCGATTTGGGCGGAGATGGTCGAGATGTTGACGATGTTGCCGCCACCGTCGGCGGCCATCCGGCTACCAATCAGCGCGCTGAGTCGGAAGGGACCCTTGAGATTGAGTGCGATTGTCTTGTCGAACAGTTCCTCGCCGATCGAATCCACACTGTCGTAGCGCAACGAGGAGCCCGCGTTGTTGACCAGGATATCGATCCGGCCGGCTGCCCCATAGGCCTGAGCGACCAGGCCGTCGCATTCCGACCAGCGGTTCACGTTGGCGGGCAACGCATACGCGCGCCGCCCGCTGGCGGCGATCTCTGCGGCGGTTTGTTCGCAGGCGTCGGCTTTTCGGCTCGTCACGATGATGTCGGCGCCGGCAGCGGCCAGTCGTGCGGCGATCGCGCGCCCGATGCCCCGGGTGGCGCCGGTGATCAACGCGGTACGTCCGGACAGGTCGAAGCCGTCGGTCACGACATGCGCTCCTCGGGCCGGTCGAATCGAGCGAGTCCCTCTTCCAGCACGGCCAGCGCCGCGCCGATGCGAGCCGCTGGATCACCGCGGCCGCCGGACTGCGACCAAGCGCCGAATTCCGCTGCCGCAACCGCATTCATCGCGGTCACGATCACCCGGTCCTGGCCACGGGTCGTGGCGGTGCTCGCCGGGAAGCGGGCCACGACCTGCTCGACCAGATCGGAATCGTTGAGCAGCCGATGGCCTCGGCTGCGGGCGTTGAGTTCGGGCGCCCGCGCGAGGATGCTGCCCAGCTGCGCGGCCCGCGACCGGTCGGCCGGTTCGACGCGAGAGGTCGACAGGAATGCCTCACGCAAGGCGGTGACGGAGCCTTCTTCGGCCGGGCGGGCGGCCACCGCGGCGACCAGACGGTCCCACAGGTGGCGTTCGTAAGCCAACAGCACATCGTCCTTGGATGCGAAGTACCGGAAGAAGGTGCGCTCGGAGATTCCAGCGGCGGCGCTGATGTCGCCTACAGTAAC
>NZ_LZJG01000056.1:0-580 GCF_001667785.1 Mycobacterium sp. E3247
TCCGCGGGCTTCGTCATCCGGGCGGCCAGCTCGCGGGCGCGGGAGACGTAGTCGGGGGAGAGGATCTGGCGCAGGTCGGCCACCAGCGACTCGCGCGTGGTTTGGGAAAACGGGCGGGCGACACCGACTTTCAGCCGATCCACCTGGCCCGCCCAGATCTTCTGATCGCTCATGCTCCAAAGGCTCAAGGTGGGTACTCCGGCGCGCAGGCCCGCGGCAGTGGTGCCCGCGCCGCTGTGGTGCACCACCGCCCGGCAAGCGGGAAAGACCGCCCCGTAGTTGACCACCCCTACCACCTTGACGTGGTCGGAATGGGCGACCCCACTGAAATCGGTTTTGCCCGAGCACACCAACGCCCGCTCGCCCAACTCGGCGCAGGCCTCGCCGATCATGGTGATGGTGTCGGCTGGCGAATCGACCGTTGTACTGCCGAAGCCGAAGCAGATCGGCGGCGTTCCCGCCGCGATCCACGATGCGACCTCGTCGTCGGCGTCGGTGGTCAGCTCCATGGTCAGCGACCCCACGAACGGGCGTTGAGCGCCCCACTTCGCCCATTCGGCGGCCAGGCCGGGGAAACAGA
>NZ_LZJG01000057.1:0-981 GCF_001667785.1 Mycobacterium sp. E3247
CTTGCCGGCCACCGCCGCGCCGGGCAAGGCCCCCGCGGCGGCCGGCAAGGCACCGGCCGCGCCCGGCAGCGCACCGGCCGCACCCGGGAGCGCGCCCGCGGCGCCTTGTTGCATGCCTTGCGTGATGGCCGGCATCACCAAGCCCTTGAGCAGGTCGATGGCCTGGCCCGCGCCCAGCTGGTTGGCCGCCTGCATGATGTCGTTGACCAGGCCACCACCGCCGCCGGAGCTCCCGCTGCCGCCGCCGAGGCCGGTCCCGCCGCCGACCGGCGAACCGTTACCGAAGGAGGACGGGTCACCGAGGATCGGGTAGGTGCCGTCGGCGCCGGGGTCCAGGCTGGCCGGTGCGGTGATCGGCACTTCGCCCGCCGCGGTCGGGCTACCGAGGCCCGGTGCCACGCCGGCCGGGCTGGTCAGCCCGGGGTTGGAGAGCGCCGGGTTGAGCCCGGCGCCCGGGGTTGCCACTCCGGCGCCCGGTGTGGTCGGCAGCGCGCCGGGCGCGGTGAGCCCCGGCGTTGTGGGCGCCAGGCCAGGGCTGGCCAGACCGGGGCTGGTCAAACCTGGGCTGGTCAAACCTGGGCTGGTGAGTCCCGGGCTGGTGAGTCCGGGGCTGGTGAGTCCGGGGCTGGTCAACCCGGGGCTGGTCAGCCCCGGCGTTCCCAGGCCCGGCGTGCCCAGGCCGGGGCTGGTCAGGCCCGGCGTGCTGGCCGCACCCCCGCCGAGCGCGGGAACCGGCGGCAGGTTGATGCCGAACTGCGACAACCCCTGCGACAGCGCGCCCATCAGCTCGCCGGGCAGGTCGGTCATCACGGCCGCCTGCTTGAAGTCGTGGTGTTCGGGCTGCTTGTTGCCGGCCGTCGATTCGTAGACAAGGAAGTATGCGCAAGGACTCGCCACTGCCACAGCGGCGACCGCGCTCATGGCTGTCGAAAGCTTGCGTCGGCGTCGGTTCGGCACGGAAGTCTCCTCAATCTGGACAAC
>NZ_LZJG01000058.1:0-11524 GCF_001667785.1 Mycobacterium sp. E3247
CCGATGACGGCATCGGCCCGGTGGTCGCGACCCCGATCATGCGCTGGCTGCAGCAGATTGACGGTCCGGTCGATCAGTTCAACCAGACCATCGTGGTCCAGGCCCCCATCGGCGTCACCCACGACGACGTGGTGGTGCTGCTGCAGGCCCTGATCGACCGGCACCCCATGCTGCGGCTGTGTGTGGACGACGACGGCGCCGGCGGCTGGTCGCTGCACGCGCCCGAGCCCGGCGCGGTCGACGCGCGCAGCTGCCTGCACGTCGTCGACGCGTTGTCCGAAGAGGCGGTGCTGGCCGCGCGGTCGCGATTGGACCCGGCGGCGGGCGTGATGCTGCGCGCGGTCTGGGCGGAGCCCACCGGGCGGTTGGCGTTGATCGTCCACCACCTGGCCGTCGACGGGGTGTCGTGGCGAATCCTGTTGGAAGACGTGAACATCGCCTGGGCCCAACAGCGCACCGGGCAACCGATCGTGTTGCCGCCCGGCGGGACGTCGTTCGCCCGCTGGTCGGCGATGCTTCAGGAGCACGCCCGGCGCCCCGAGGTCGTTGACCGGGCGGACGCGTGGCGCGACGTGGCGGCCGCCCCGGCGCCGTTGCCGGCGGTGCGCCCGGGCGCCGACACGTACGAGACGGCCGGACAGTTGTCGGTGTCCCTCGACGCCGATACCACGCAAATGTTGCTGGGGGCAGTGCCGGCGGCGTTTCACGCCGGTGTCCAGGATATTTTGGTGGTCGCCCTCGGGTTGGCGATCAACGAATTCCTGGGCACCGGCGCGCCGCTCCGTATCGATGTCGAGGGCCACGGCCGCGACGAGGACGTCGGACCGCACGTCGACCTGTCGCGCACCGTGGGGTGGTTCACCGCCAAATACCCCGTCGCGCTCCAGCTCGGCGCACCGCACTGGCCGAAGGTCAAAGCGGGCGAGCCCGAGCTGGGCGCGCTCGTCAAGGACGCCAAGGAGCAACTGCGTGCGCAGCCGGACGGGCCGACCTACGGGCTGCTGCGCTACCTCAATCCCGAAGTGGGCCTAGAGGACCCGGACCCGGTGATCGGGTTCAACTACCTGGGACGGCTCGGGGGGACGGCCGAGCTGTCCGACGAGTTGTGGCGGCCCGATCCGGACAGCCAGTCGTTGACCGCCGCGGCGGCCGCGCTGCCGATGCCGCTGGGGCACACGCTGGAACTCAACGCCGGTGCCATGGAAACGGCGAACGGCTCTCGCCTGCAAGCCAATTGGACGTGGGCGCCCTCGGCGCTGACGCGCGAACAAGTCGGCCGACTCAGCCAACTGTGGTGTGACGCCCTGGCCGGCATCTGCGCGCACGTGCGCAGCGGCGGGGGCGGCTTGACCCCGTCGGACGTCGCCCCCGCCCGGCTGAGCCAGCAGCAGATCGACGAGCTGTGCCGGCAATACCCGGTCGCCGACGTGTTGCCGTTGACGCCGCTGCAGCGGGGACTGCTCTTTCATGCCGGCGCCGGGCTCGACCCCGCGGACGACGTGTACGCGGTGCAGCTCGACATCACGGTGTGCGGCCCGCTCGACCCCCAGCGCCTGCGGGAGGCGGTTGGCGGCGTGCTCAGCCGGCACCCCAACCTGATGGCCCGGTTCTGCGAAGCGTTCGAGGAGCCGGTGCAGATCATCCCCGCCGACCCGGCCGTGGCGTGGCGCTACGTCCAGCTCGACGCCGACGATGCCGACCCGGACGAGCAGGTCGCGCAGCTGTGCGCCGCCGAGCGGGCCGCGGTGTGCGACCTGGCCGCCCGCCCGGCGTTCCGGACCGCGCTGGTCCGCACCGCGAAAGACCGGCACCGGTTCGTGTTGACCGTCCACCACATCGTGATGGACGGATGGTCGCTGCCGATCGTGCTCCAGGAGATCTTCGCCGGCTATTACCGGGAGCGGTTGCCGCCGGCGGCGCCGTACCGCAGCTACCTCACCTGGCTGGCCGGCCGCGACCTGGCGGCCGCGCGAGCGGCGTGGCGCCACGTGCTCGACGGCGTCGACACCCCGACGTTGGTGCGCCCACCGGGACCGGCGGGGCGGCGCGGCGTCGCCACGTTCACCGTGCCGGCGGAAACCACACGGGCGCTCAGCGGGCTGGCCCGCGCATCGCACACCACCGTCAGCACCGTCCTGCAGGCCGCCTGGGCGCAGCAGCTGGCATGGCTGACCGGTCACGACGATGTGGTCTTCGGCGCCGTGGTCTCCGGCCGCCCGACCGAGGTGCCCGGCGCCGAATCGATGGTGGGCCTGCTGATCAACACGGTCCCGGTCCGGGCGACGATCACCGCGGCGCAGACCGTCGCCGGCCTCCTCGACCAGCTCCGCCGCGCCCACAACCAGACACTCGACCACGAGCACTTGGCGCTGGCCGAAATCCACCGCGCCACCGGCCACGACCAGTTGTTCGACACCCTGTTCGTCTACGAGAACTACCCGATCGACACCGCCGCGCTGGCCGGCGCCCACGAAGTCACCGTCACCGAGTTCACCAGCCGCGAGTTCAACCACTATCCGCTCTCGGTGCAAGCCGTGCCGGGCGACGAACTGGGCCTGCGCGTCGAATTCGACACCGACGTCTTCGACGCGGCCGGCATCGAGACGCTGATCGAGCGGTTCCGCCGGGTGCTCGTCGCCATGACCGCCGACCCGGACCGCCCGCTGTCGGCCATCGACAGCCCCGAGGAGCCGGAGCACACGGTCGCATGGGGCAACCGCGCGGTGCTGGCCGAGCCGGTGACCGGGCGCTCCATTCCGGAGATGTTCGCCGCGCACGTGGCCCGTGCCCCGGAGGCGGTGGCGCTGAGCTTCGAAGGCCGCTCCATGACGTACCGGGAGCTGGACGAGGCCGCCAACCGAGTGGCGCGCCTGCTCGCGGCCCACGGCGCCGCACCCGGAACCTTTGTGGCGCTGCTCTTTTCGCGATCCGCCGACGCCGTCGTCGCGATCCTGGCGGCACTCAAGGCGGGGGCCGCCTACCTGCCGATCGACCCCGGGCTGCCGGCGGCGCGGATCGGGTTCATGATCGCCGACGCAGCGCCGATCGTCGCCGTCACCACGGCCGACCTGCGCTCGCGGCTCGTCGGCTCCGGCGTGCCGATCATCGACGTGCATGACCCGCCGGCGGACACGGGCTCCGCCACGGTCTTGACCGCGCCGGCCCCCGAGGACATCGGGTACCTGATCTACACGTCCGGCACCACCGGCGTCCCCAAGGGTGTTGCGGTCACCCACCACAACGTCACCCAGCTGATGACGTCGCTGCATGCGCCCCTGCCGGCCGCGGGCGTCTGGTCGCACTGCCACTCGCTGTCCTTCGACGTCTCCGTCCAGGAGATCTTCGGCGCGCTGCTGGATGGCGGGCGCCTGGTCGTGGTGCCCGAGGCTGTGGTCCGCGCACCGGAAGAGCTGCGCGCCTTGCTGATTCGCGAACGGGTCAACATCCTCAGCCAGACCCCGTCGGAGGCCGGAACCCTGTCGACCGAGGGCCTGGATGCCGTCGCGATGGTGATCGGTGGCGAATCCTGCCCGCCCGAGCTGGTCGACCGGTGGGCACCGGGCCGGGTGATGGTCAACGCCTACGGCCCCACCGAAACCACCGTGGACGCGGCCATCAGCGCGCCGCTGACCCCGGGCGCCGGGGCGCCGATCGGGTCGCCGGTGTCCGGCGCTGCGCTGGTGGTGCTGGACAGGTGGCTGCGGCCGGTACCGGCCGGAGTGGTCGGGGAGTTGTACGTGGCCGGTCGCGGCGTCGCGTGCGGATACCTGGGCCGATCCGGCTTGACGGCATCGCGATTCGTGGCCTGCCCGTTCGGTGGGACCGGGACGCGCATGTACCGCACCGGGGACCTGGTGCGCTGGGGCGCCGACGGGCAGCTGCGGTATGTGCGGCGCGCCGACGATCAGGTCAAGATCCGCGGGCATCGCATCGAACTCGGCGAGATCCACGCCGCGCTTCTCACTTTCGAGGGCGTGCAGCAGGCGGCGGTCGTCGCCCGCGAGGGCCGGTTGGTCGGCTACGTGACCGGAACCGTCGAACCGGCCGGGATCCGCGCCGCGCTCGCCGAGCGGTTGCCGCCCTACATGGTGCCCGCCGCGGTCGTCGTAGTGGACGCAATCCCGTTGACGCTCAACGGCAAACTCGACAAGCGGGCGCTGCCGGCACCGGAATACCACGACGCCGAGTCCTACCGCGCCCCGGCGACACCGGTCGAGGAAATTCTGGCCGAGATCTACGCGCGCGTATTGGGATTGGCCCGCGTGGGGGTCGAGGAGTCGTTCTTCGACCTGGGCGGCGATTCCCTGGCGGCCATGCGCCTGGTCGCCGCCGTCAACGCGGCCCTGGACACCCACCTGTCGGTGCGTGCGGTGTTCGAGGCCCCCACCGTCCGCCGATTGGCGCCGCTGGTGGGGCCCAGCGGCGATGGACCGGCGCGCGTGGTGGCCGGGGTGCGGCCCGCGGTGCTGCCCCTGTCCTTCGCCCAGTCCCGGCTCTGGTTCATCGATCAGCTGCACGGGCCGTCGCCGGTATACAACATGGCCGCGGCGCTGCGGCTGCGCGGGCAGTTGGATCGCGCCGCGTTGCGCGCGGCGCTGGCCGATGTGCTGGCCCGTCACGAAAGCCTGCGCACGGTGTTCGTCGCGGCCGAGGGCACGCCCCAGCAGGTGGTGTTGCCGCCGGAGCACGCCGACGCCCGGTGGGAGGTGGTGGACGCCGCCGAATGGTCCCCGGCGCGGTTGGAGCAGGCCGTCCGGGCTGCCGCGGGACGCCCGTTTGACCTGGATGCCGAGATCCCGTTGCGGGCAGAACTTTTCAGGATCGCCGAGGACGAACACGTCCTGGTGGCCGTGGTGCACCACATCGCCGCCGACGGCTGGTCGCTCACCCCGCTGGTGCGCGACCTCGGCGTTGCCTATGCCAGCCGGTGCGCGGGCCGGGCCCCCGGCTGGGCGCCGTTGCCGGTGCAGTACGCCGACTACGCCCTGTGGCAGCGAAGCCGGTTCGGCGAACTCGACGACCCGGACAGCCCGATCGCCGGGCAGCTGCGCTACTGGCAGGACGCGCTGGCCGGGATGCCCGAGCGTCTCGAGTTGCCCACCGATCGGCCCTATCCGACCGTCGCCGATCAGCGCGGTGCCAGTGTGAGCGTCGAGTGGCCCGCCGACCTGCAGGACCGGGTGCGCGAGCTGGCGCGGGCGAACAACGCGACCAGTTTCATGGTGATCCAGGCCGCCCTGGCGGTGCTGCTTGCCAAACTCACCGCGAGTTCCGATGTCGCCGTGGGCTTCCCGATCGCCGGCCGTCGCGATCCCGCACTGGACGACGTCGTCGGCTTCTTCGTCAACACCTTGGTGTTGCGGGTCGAGCTGTCCGGGGATCCCAGCATCGCCGACCTTTTGGCCCAGGTGCGCCGGCGCAGCCTGGCCGCCTACGAACATCAGGACGTGCCCTTCGAGGTTCTCGTGGAGCGGCTCAACCCCACCCGCAGCCTCGGGCACCATCCGCTGGTCCAGGTGATGCTGGCCTGGCAGAACACCGGGCCCGCCGAACTCGCGCTGGGCGATCTGCAGGTCACCGCGCTGCCGGTGGACACCGGCACGGCCCGCACCGACCTGTTGTTCTCGCTGGCCGAACGCTGGACCGCGGACGGCCGGTCCGCCGGGATCGGCGGTGCAGTGGAGTTCCGCACCGATGTGTTCGACACCGCTACCGTCACAACACTTCTGGCGCGGCTGCGGCGGGTGCTGGAGGCCATGACCGCCGACCCCGCCCGCCGGTTGTCGTCCGTCGACGTGCTCGACCGGGCGGAGCACGCCCGCCTCGAGGCCATCGGCAACCACGCCGCGCTGAGCCGGCCCGAGCCGGCGGCGAGGTCGATTCCGGAAACGTTCGCCACGCAGGTGGACCGCGCGCCGGACGCGGTGGCCATCAGCTGCGGGGGCCGCGGCCTGACCTACCGCGAGGTCGACGACAAAGCGAATCGCCTGGCGCACCGGCTCGTCGAGGTCGGCGCGGGCCCGGGGGAGCGGGTGGCGCTGCTGATGCCCCGGACGGCC
This sequence comes from Mycobacterium sp. E3247, assembly GCF_001667785.1. Lineage (NCBI taxonomy): Bacteria > Bacillati > Actinomycetota > Actinomycetes > Mycobacteriales > Mycobacteriaceae > Mycobacterium > Mycobacterium sp. E3247. The sequence goes on from NZ_LZJG01000058.1 coordinate 6,060, forward strand.
GAGGCGGTCGTGGCGATCCTGGCGGTGCTGAAAGCCGGGGCGGCCTACGTGCCGGTCGATCCGGGGCTGCCGGCCGCGCGGATCGGCTTCGTCCTGCACGACGCCGCACCCGTCGCCGTGATCACCACGGCCGGCCTGCGGTCGCGGCTCGACGGTTGCGACCTGCCCGTCATCGACGCCCACGACGACGACGTCGACGCCCGCCCCGCCGGGCCGCTGCCCGCCGCGGCGCCCGACGACATCGCCTATGTCATCTACACCTCCGGTACGACCGGGACCCCCAAGGGCGCGGCGGTCACCCACCGCAGCGTCATCGAGCTGCTGGATTCGCTGGACGCCGAGCTGGAGCTGGGCACGGTGTGGACGCTGTGCCACTCGCTGGCCTTCGACTTCTCGGTGTGGGAGATGTTCGGCGCGCTGCTGCGCGGGGGCCGCCTGGTGGTGGTGCCCGACGGGGTGGTCCGTTCGCCGGAAGACCTGCACGCCTTGCTGGTTCGTGAACAGGTCAGCGTGCTGAGCCAGACACCGTCGGCCTTCTACGCGCTGCAGACCGCCGATGCGTTGGCGCCCGAGCTCGGCCGGCAGCTCAAGCTGCAGACGCTGGTGTTCGGCGGCGAAGCGCTCGAACCCCGGCGCCTGGCCACGTGGTTGGACGGCCATCCGGGACGCCCACGCATCGTCAACATGTACGGAACGACCGAAACCACGGTGCATGCCTCGTTCCGCGAGATCGTCCACGGCGACGTCGACGGCGGCGGCAGCCCCATCGGAATTCCCCTGGCGCATCTCGCCTTCCTGGTGCTGGACAACTGGTTGCGGCCGGTGCCGGCCGGGGTGGTCGGCGAGCTGTACGTGGCCGGCCGCGGGTTGGCGTCCGGATACGTCGGCCGGCCGGCCCTGACGGCGTCGCGGTTCGTGCCGTGCCCGTCGGGCCCGCCCGGGCGACGCATGTACCGCACCGGGGACCTGGTCCGCTGGGGCGCCGACGGGCAGCTGCAGTACCTGGGCCGGGCCGACGAGCAGGTCAAGGTCCGCGGCTATCGCATCGAGCTCGGCGAAATCCAGGCGGCCCTAAGCGGTTTGGACGGGGTGCGGCAGGCCGCGGTGATCGCCCGCGAAGACCGTCCCGGGGAGAGGCGGCTGGTGGGCTACGTGACCGGGCACGCCGACCCGGCCGGCGTCCGCGCCGCGCTCGCCGAGCGGCTGCCCGCCTACATGGTGCCCGCCGCCATCGTCGTCGTGGACGCGATCCCGTTGACCGTCAACGGCAAGCTCGACACCCGGGCCCTGCCGCCGCCGGACTACCGCGATCCCGGTCGTTACCGCGCCCCGGCCACCCCCACCGAGGAGATCCTGGCCGCCATCTACGCCCAGGTCCTCGGCCTCGACCGGGTCGGCGTCGACGACTCGTTCTTCGACCTGGGCGGGGATTCGCTGGCGGCGACACGCTTGATCGCGGCGGTCAACGCCGGCCTGGGCGCCCACCTCGGGGTGCGGTCGCTGTTCGAGGCGCCCACCATCCACCAGTTGGCGCCGCGCCTCGGCGACGACGGGGCGGGGCGCACGCCGTTGACGGCGATCGAACGGCCCGCGGTGATTCCGTTGTCCTTCGCCCAATCCCGGTTGTGGTTCCTCGACCAGTTGCAGGGGCCCTCGGCGGTGTACAACATGGCGGCGGCGCTGCGGCTGGACGGGCGCCTGGATGCCGACGCGTTCCATGCCGCACTGGGCGACGTGGTGGCCCGGCACGAAAGCCTGCGCACGGTCTTCATCGCGGCCGAGGGGACACCGCAGCAGGTCGTGATGACACCCGAGGAGGCCGACGTCCGGTGCGACATGGTCGACGCCACGGCGTGGCCGCAGGAGCGCTTGACCGAGGCCGTCGAGACGGTCGCCCACTACGCGTTCGACCTGGGAACCGAAATTCCCCTGCGCGCTTGGCTTTTCCGCACGGACATGGAAGCGCACGTGCTGGTGACGGTGCTCCACCACATCGCGGCCGACGGCCTGTCGCTCACGCCGCTGGTGCGCGATCTCGGCGTGGCCTACGCCGGCCGGTGCGCGGGCCAAGCCCCGCAATGGCGGCCGCCGGCCGTGCAATACGCCGACTTCGCGCTGTGGCAACGCGCGCATCTCGGCGACCCGGACGATCCGGACAGCCCCATCGCCGGGCAGCTGCGGTTCTGGGAACACACGCTGGCCGGGATGCCCGAGCGGCTGGTGCTGCCCACCGATCGGCCCTACCCGCTGGTGGCCGACCACCGCGGGGCGACCGTGGGCGTGCGGTGGCCGGCCGAGCTACAGCAGCGGGTGCGCGAGGCGGCGCGGGCGCACAACGCGACCAGTTTCATGGTCGTGCAGGCCGCGCTGGCGGTGCTGCTGTCGACGCTGAGCGGAAGCAGCGAGGTGGCCGTGGGCTTCCCGATCGCCGGGCGCCGCGACCCGTCGCTCGACGGCGTGGTGGGCTTCTTCGTCAACACCCTCGTGTTGCGCACGGATCTGGGCGGGGACCCGACGGTCGCGCAGCTTCTGGCGCAGGTGCGCGGGCGCAGCCTGGCCGCCTACGAACACCAGGACGTCCCCTTCGAGGTGCTCGTCGAGCGGCTTCGGCCCACCCGCAGCCTCAGCCACCATCCGCTGGTGCAGGTGATGCTGGCCTGGCAGAACAACGACCCGACCGAGCTGAGCCTGGGTGACCTGCACGTCACCCCGCTTCCGGTGGACACCCACACCGCCCGCATGGACCTGACGTTCTCACTGGCCGAACACTTCAGCGACACCGGTGAACCCGCCGGGATCGGCGGGCAGGTGGAGTTCCGCACCGACGTGTTCGACACCGGCACCATCGAAACGCTGGTCAAACGCCTGCACCAGGTGCTGCTGGCCGTCACCGCCGACCCCGCGCGGCCGTTGTCGTCGATCGACGTGCTCGATGACGACGAGCGCGCCCGCCTCGACGAGTGGGGCAATCGCGCGGTCTCCACCCGGACGGTGACCTGGCCGTCGATCCTGGAGGCGTTCGCCGCCCACGTCGGCCGCACCCCGGACGCGGTGGCCGTCCGCTGCGGGGACCGCACGCTGACCTACCGCGAGCTCGACCGGGCCGCGAATCGGTTGGCGCACCTGCTCATTCACCGCGGGGCGGGCCCGGGCGAATGCGTGGCGCTGCTCGCGGACCGCTCGGCCGAGGCCGTCGTGGCGATCCTGGCGGTGCTCAAGACCGGGGCGGCCTACCTGCCGATCGACCCGGGGCTGCCGACGGCGCGGATCGAGTTCGTCCTCGCCGACGCCGCGCCGGTGGCCGCGCTGACGACCGCCGGTCTCCGGTCGCGGCTGGATGGCTTCGACCGCCCCGTCGTCGACGTCGACGATCCCGCCCTGCACGCCCGGCCCGCGAGCGCGCCGTCGGCGACGCCGACGGCCGACGACGTCGCCTACATCATCTATACGTCCGGCACCACCGGTACTCCGAAAGGCGTTGCGGTCACTCACCGCAACGTCACGCAGCTGTTCACCCCACTCGACGCGCCGCTGCCGGCGGGGGGAGTGTGGGCGCAGAGCCATTCGCTGGTCTTCGACGTGTCGGTCTGGGAGATCTTCGGCGCGCTGTTGCACGGCGGTCGGGTCCTGGTGGTGCCCGACGCCACCGCCCGCTCCCCGAAGGACCTGCACGCGCTGCTGACCGCCGAAAGCGTCAGCGTGCTCACCCAAACACCGTCGGAGGCCGGAATTCTGGCGCCCGAGGGCCTGGACTCGGCCGCCCTGGTGGTGGCCGGGGAGGCCTGCCCGGAAGAGGTGGTGGACCGGTGGGCGCCGGGGCGGACCATGCTCAATGTCTACGGCCCGACCGAGACCACGATGTGTGTGGCGATCAGCGCGCCGCTGGTCCCCGAGTCGGGAACCCCGCCGATCGGTTCGCCGGTGCCGGGGGCGGCGCTGTTCGTGCTCGACGGGCGGCTGCGGCCGGCGCCCACCGGCGTGATCGGGGAGCTGTATGTGACGGGGGCGGGCCTGACGTACGGGTACGTGCGCCGGGCCGGTCTGACCGCGTCGCGGTTCGTGGCGTGCCCGTTCGGGGTGCCCGGGCAGCGCATGTATCGCACCGGGGACCTGGTGCGCTGGGGTGCCGACGGCCAGCTGCAGTACCTGGGCAGGGTCGACGAGCAGGTGAAAATCCGCGGGCACCGCGTCGAGCTCGGTGAGGTCCGCGCCGCGCTGGCCGCCTTGGCCGGCGTCGAGCAGGCCGCGGTGATCGCCCGCGAGGACCGTCCCGGCGACAGGCGGCTGGTCGGCTACATCACCGGGACCGCCGACCCGGCCGCGCTTCGCGCGGCGCTGGCCGACCGGCTGCCCGCCTACATGGTCCCGGCAGCGGTGCTGGCGGTGGACGCGCTGCCGTTGACGGTCAACGGCAAACTCGACACCCGGGCGTTGCCCGCGCCGGAATACACCGACCGGGACCGCTACCGCCCGCCGGCCACGCCGGTCGAGGAGACCCTGGCCGACATCTACGCCCAGGTCCTGGGCGTGCAGCGGGTTGGCGTCGAAGACTCGTTCTTCGACCTCGGCGGCGATTCACTGTCGGCCATGCGCCTGGTCGCGGCGATCCACACCACCTTGGGCATCCATCTGCCCGTGCGCGCCGTGTTCGACGCGCCGTCGGTGCGGAACCTGAGTCAGCAATTCGACTCGTACGCACAAGATTTCGCGGCCGCACCCAAGATCGGTCCCAGCTTCGCCTCGGTGCACGGTCGCGACGCCACCGAGGTGTACGCGAGCGATCTGATGTTGGAGAAGTTCATCGACGCCGGGACGCTGGGCGGCGCGCCGTCGTTGCCCGGCCCGAGCGCTCAGGTGCGGACGGTCCTGTTGACCGGTGCGACGGGCTTTTTGGGCCGTTACCTGGCCCTGCAGTGGCTGGAGCAGCTGGAGCTGGTGGACGGCAAGCTGATCTGCCTGGTGCGGGCCGGCTCGGATGAGGAGGGTCGTCGGCGGCTGGAGAAGACCTTCGACAGCGGTGACCCGAAGTTGCTGAACCGCTTCCACGAACTCGCTGACGGCCACCTGGAGGTCATCGCGGGGGACAAGGGTGCGGCGAACCTGGGCCTGGATGAGCCGACGTGGCAGCGGTTGGCCGACACTGTTGATCTGATCGTGGACTCGGCGGCGCTGGTCAACGGCGCGCTGCCCTACAGCGAGCTGTTCGCCCCCAACGTCGCGGGCACCGCCGAGCTGATCCGGCTGGCGATGACGGCCAAACTCAAGCCCTACACGTATGTTTCGACCGCCAACGTCGGGGACGGGGTGGAGCCGGCCGCCTTCACCGAGGACGCCGACATCCGGGTCATCAGCCCCACCCGGACCATCGCCGGCGGTTACGCCAACGGTTACGGCAACAGCAAGTGGGCCGGCGAGGTGTTGCTGCGCGAGGCCCACGACCTGTGCGGGCTGCCGGTCTCGGTGTT
>NZ_LZJG01000059.1:0-12038 GCF_001667785.1 Mycobacterium sp. E3247
GGCAGCCGCAGGTTGCGCCACGCCGGCGACGCCCCCACGTCGGCGAACTGGAACGACCCGCCGGGGTGCCCGCCCGCCGCTTCGTCGTCGGTCGCCCACTGGACCTGAACCTCGCGGGGGTCGAAACGGCCGGCCGCGCTCACCACCAGCAGCGGCCGCGCGCCGTCGCGGGCGGGCACCCCGGCGGGTCGTTCCAGTTCGCCGACGTGGGGGCGTCGCCGGCGTGGCGCAACCTGCGGCTGCCGCTGTCGGCCATCCCCGCCAACGCCACCCAGATCCGGTTGGTCGCCGACGACGAAGACCTGGCCCCGCAGCACTGGATCGCGCTCACACCGCCGCGGATTCCGCAGCTGCGCACGCTGCAGGACGTGGTCGGCTCCAAAGACCCGGTGTTCTTGGACTGGCTGGTCGGCCTGGCGTTCCCCTGCCAGCGGCCGTTCGGCCACCAGAACGGCGTCGACGAGACCCCGAAATGGCGCATCCTGCCGGACCGTTTCGGTGCCGAAGCCAACTCGCCGGTGATGGACAACAACGGCGGCGGCCCACTGGGTGTCACCGAGCTGCTGGTGAAGGCGACGACCATGGCCACCTATCTGAAGAACGACTGGTCGCGCGACTGGGGCTCGCTGCAACGGTTGACGCCGTATTACCCCGAGGCCCAGCCCGCCCGGCTGCAGCTGGGGACGGCCACCCGCAGCGGCCTGTGGAATCCCGCGCCGCTGCGCAAGACCTAGGCAGGGGGCGGCGATGACGACCGACCTGATGAGCATGGCCCGCGCCGAGCGGGCCGACCTGGCGGACTTTCTCGCCACGCTGACGCCGCAGCAGTGGGACGCACCCAGCTTGTGCGCGGGCTGGACGGTCAAAGACGTTGTGGCGCACATGATCAGCTACGAAGAGCTCGGCACGCTGGGGCTGCTCGAGCGTTTCGCGAAGGGCCGGATCGTGCGGGCCAACCAGGTGGGCGTCGACGAGTTCGCCCACCTCAGCGCCCAACAGCTGCTCGACTATCTGTGCACTCACCTCCAACCGCGCGGGCTGACAGCGGGTTTCGGCGGAATGATCGCACTCGTCGACGGCACCATCCATCACCAAGACATCCGCCGCGCGCTGGGCCGGCCGCGCGCCGTCCCCGCCGATCGGCTCGAGCGGGTCCTCGCCCTGGTGCCCGGCAACCCCCGGCTCGGCGCCGGCCGCCGGATCCGGGGACTGCGCCTGCGCGCCACCGACGTCGACTGGGAACACGGCCGGGGATCGGAGGTCACCGGGCCCGGCGAGGCGCTCCTCATGGCGATGACCGGACGGACCGCGGCCCTCGCCGACCTCGCCGGCTCCGGGCTGCAGACGCTGGCCGCGCGGCTCGCCCGCTGAGCCTGCGCGGGCCGCCGCACGGCCCCGCGTCCTCAGCGGACCAAGCAGCTTCGCTTACCATCGAGCCTCGTGTCCCCCGACGGTAATCAGCAATCGCAGCGGATCCCACGGTTGGTGGCCGCCGTCGCCGGGATCGTCGGACTGCTGTTGTGCGCACTCGTCCCGCTGCTCCCGGTCCGACAAACCACCGCGACGGTGCTGTGGCCTCAGGGCATCGTGGACGGGCACGTCACCCAGGTCACCGCGCCCCTGGTGTCCGGCGCACCGCGCGCGCTGGACATCTCCGTCCCGTGCGCGGCGATCGCCACCCTGCCCGCCGCCGGCGGCCTGGTGATCTCGACGCTGCCCGCCGGAGGCGTCGACGCCGGCAAGAACGGCCTGTTCGTGCGCGCCGACAAGGACTCGGTGGTGGTCGCATTCCGCGACACCGTCGCCGCCGTGGCGCCGCGGCCCGCCGTCGCCGGCGGTGCCTGCAGCGTGCTGCACGCCTGGGCCGACGCCGGCGGCACGGGAGCGGAGTTCGTCGGCATTCCCGGCGCCTCGGGAAGACTCTCCACGGACAAGAAGCCGCAGGTCGGCGGGATCTTCACCGACCTGAAAGTGCCCGCCCAGCCCGGGCTGTCGGCCCGGGTCGACATCGACACCCGGTTCATCACCTCCCCCACCGCCGTCAAGCTGCTGGCCATGGCCGTGGGCGCCCTGGCCGTCCTGACGGCCGTCATCGCGCTGGCCGCGCTCGACCGGCGCAGCCGCGGCGGGGGCACGCTGGTGAACTGGCGGTCGCCGATCGCTTGGCTCTCCCGTTACCGCCCCCGGGCGCGGTGGAGTTCGTGGCGCCGCGTCGGGATCGCAACCTGGATCGCCGACGCCGGGGTGATCGCGACGCTGCTGCTCTGGCACGTCATCGGCGCCACGTCGTCCGACGACGGCTACAACCTGACCATCGCCCGCGTCGCCCCGAAGGCCGGCTACATCGCCAACTACTACCGCTACTTCGGCGCGACGGACGCGCCGTTCGACTGGTACCTGGGGCTGCTGTCCAGGTTGGCGTCGGTGAGCACCGCCGGCGTGTGGATGCGGTTGCCCGCCACGCTGGCCGGCATCGCCTCCTGGTTGGTGATCAGCCATTGCGTCCTGCGCAGGCTGGGCCCGGGGAGGGGCGGCCTGGCCGCGAACCGGGTGGCGGTCTTCACCGCGGGTGCGGTGTTCCTGGCCGCCTGGTTGCCGTTCAACAACGGGCTGCGGCCCGAGCCGCTGATCGCGCTCGGCGTGTTGACCACCTGGATGCTGGTCGAACGCGCCATCGCGCTGCAACGCCTGGCCCCGGCCGCGGTCGCCATCTTCGTCGCGATGCTCACCGCGACGCTCGCGCCGCAGGGCCTGATCGCCGTCGCCGCGCTGCTGACCGGGTCGAGAGCGATCGCCCAGACGATCCGGCGGCGCAGGGCGACCGACGGGCTCCTTGCACCGCTGGCCGTGCTGGCGGCGTCGCTGTCCCTGATCACCGTCGTGGTCTTCCGCAGTCAGACGCTGGCAGCAGTCGCGGAGTCGGCGCGCATCAAGTACAAGGTCGGGCCGACGATCGCCTGGTACCAGGACTGGCTTCGGTACTACTTCCTCACGGTGGAGTCCAACCCCGACGGGTCCATGTCCAGGCGATTCGCGGTGCTGGTTCTTTTCCTGTGCCTGTTCGGGATGCTGGTCATCCTGCTGCGCCGCGGCGGGGTCCCAGGAGTGGCCAGCGGCCCGGCGTGGCGGTTGATCGGCACGACGGCCCTCGGCCTGTTGCTGTTGACGTTCACCCCCACCAAGTGGGCCGTTCAGTTCGGCGCCTTCGCCGGACTGGCCGGCGCGCTGGGCGCGGTCACCGCGTTCGCGCTCGCCCGGATCGGCCTGCACAACCGACGCAACCTGACGCTGTACGTGACCGCGCTGCTGTTCGTGCTGGCGTGGGCCACCTCCGGCATCAACGGCTGGTTCTACGTCGGCAACTACGGGGTGCCGTGGTACGACATCCAGCCGGTGATCGCGAGCCATCCGGTGACGTCGATGTTCCTGACCTTGTCCATCCTCACCGGGCTGCTGGCCGCATGGCAGCACTTCCGCATGGACTACGCCGGCCACACCGAGGTCGAGGACAACCGGCGCAACCGCGTGCTGGCGTCGACCCCGCTGCTGGTGGTCGCGAGCATCATGGTGGTCGGCGAAGTCGCCTCGCTGACCAAGGGCGCGGTGTTCCGCTACCCGCTTTACACCACCGCCAAGGCCAACCTCGCCGCGATCACTGGGGTTTTTGCGGGGACTACCCCGCAGAGCTGCGCCATGGCCGACGACGTGCTGACCGAGCCCGACCCCAATGCCGGCATGCTGCAGCCTGCGCCCGGGCAGACCTTCGGCCCCGACGGCCCGCTCGGCGGTCTCACCCCGGTCGGCTTCAAACCAGACGGCGTCGGCGATGACCTGAGGTCGTATCCGGTGGTGACCAAGCCTGGCGTGGTGAATTCCGACGCGTCACCCAACAAGCCCAACGCGGCGATGAGCGACTCGGCGGGCACGGCCGGCGGGAGAGGCCCGGCCGGCGTCAACGGCTCGCACGCGGCGCTGCCGTTCGGCCTCGACCCGGCCCGCACCCCGGTGATGGGCAGCTACGGCGAGAACTCGCTGGCCGCCACGGCCACCTCCGCGTGGTATCAGCTGCCCCCGCGCACGCCGGACCGCCCGATCGTCGTGGTGTCGGCGTCCGGCGCGATCTGGTCCTACAAAGAGGACGGCACCTTCACCTACGGGCAGTCGCTGAAATTGCAGTGGGGCGCCACCCGTCCCGACGGCACCACGCAGCCGCTGGGCGAGGTGCAGCCGATCGACATCGGCCCCGAGCCGGCGTGGCGCAATCTCCGGTTCCCGCTGACCTGGGCGCCGCCCGAGGCCAACGTGGCGCGCATCGTCGCCTACGACCCGAACCTGAGTTCGGATCAGTGGTTCGCGTTCACGCCGCCGCGGGTGCCGGTGCTGGAAACCCTGCAGCAGCTGATGGGGTCGCGCACGCCCGTGCTGATGGACATCGCGACGGCGGCGAACTTCCCGTGCCAGCGGCCGTTCTCCGAACACCTCGGCGTTGCCGAACTTCCGCAGTACCGCATCCTGCCCGATCACAAGCAGACAGCGTCGTCGTCGAACGGGTGGGAGGCCAGCGAGGCCGGTGGCCCGTTCCTGGTCACCCAGGCGATGCTGCGTACCTCGACGGTCTCGACGTATCTGCGTGGCGACTGGTATCGCGACTGGGGATCCGTGGAGCAGTACTTCCGGCTGGTGCCGGCTGACCAGGCGCCGGACGCCGTGATCGAACAGGGTGTGATGACAGTGCACGGCTGGAGCCGGCAGGGACCGATTCGGGCACTCCCATGAGCGTGACGACGGCCGGTAAGGACGTGCGGACGACGCGCTGGGTGGCGACCATCGCCGGCCTGATCGGGTTCGTGTTGTCGGTGGCGACCCCGCTGTTACCGGTCGTGCAGACCACCGCGACCCTCAACTGGCCGCAGAACGGCGGACTGAATAGCGTTACCGCGCCGCTGATTTCGCTGACCCCGGTCGACGTCACCGCAACCGTGCCCTGCGCTGCGGTGCGCGCCCTGCCACCCGAGGGCGGCGTGGTGTTGAGCACGGCGCCCAAGAAGGGCAAGGACGCCGCGCTCAACGCGCTGTTCGTCGTCGTCAACGGCAAGCGTGTGGACGTCACCGACCGCAACGTGGTGATCGCCAGCGCGCCTCGCGATCAGGTCGAAGGAGCCGCAGGTGCCCCCGGCTGTTCCAGAATCGAGATCAGCTCGACGAAGGCGGGCGCCTTCGCCACCTTTGTCGGACTGAAGGATTCGGCGGGCAGACCGATCAGCGGCGGTTTCCCGGACCCGAACCTGCGGCCGCAGATCGTGGGGGTGTTCACCGATCTCAGCGGCCCGGCCCCGCCGGGTCTGAAGTTCTCGGCGACCATCGACACCCGCTTCTCCACCACACCGACGACGCTGAAGCTGGCCGCGATGGTGCTGGCGATCGTGTCGACCATCGTCGCGCTGGTCGCGCTGTGGCGCCTCGACCAGTTGGACGGCCACCGCATGCGCCGCCTCATCCCCGCGAACTGGCGCACGTTCACCCTGGCAGACGTCGTGGTGATCTTCGGCTTTGTGCTCTGGCACGTGATCGGAGCGAACTCGTCGGACGACGGCTACATCCTGGGCATGGCCCGGGTCGCCGACCATGCGGGCTACATGTCGAACTACTTCCGCTGGTTCGGCAGCCCCGAGGACCCCTTCGGCTGGTACTACAACTTGCTGGCGCTGATGACCCACGTCAGCGACGCCAGCCTGTGGATGCGGCTGCCCGACCTCATCGCGGGCATTCTGTGCTGGCTGCTGCTCTCGCGTGAGGTGCTCCCCCGGCTGGGTCCGGCCGTGGCCGGCAGCAAGGCCGCGAACTGGGCCGCCGGGATGGTGCTGCTGACCGCATGGATGCCCTTCGACAACGGCCTGCGCCCCGAGCCGATCATCGCCCTCGGTTCGCTGGTCACTTATGTGCTGATCGAGCGCTCGATGCGTTACAGCAGGCTGACGCCCGCCGCGCTGGCGGTCATCACCGCGGCGTTCACGCTCGGCGTCCAGCCCACCGGGTTGATCGCGGTCGCCGCGCTGGTCGCCGGTGGTCGCCCGATCCTGCGCATCCTGGTGCGCCGCCACCGGCTGGTCGGCACGCTGCCCCTGGTGGCCCCGATGCTGGCGGCCGGCACCGTGATCCTGACCGTGGTGTTCGCCGACCAGACGCTGGCAACGGTGTTGGAGGCCACCAGGATTCGCACCGCCATCGGGCCCAGCCAGGCCTGGTACACCGAGAACCTGCGCTACTACTACCTGATCCTGCCCACCGTGGACGGCTCGCTCTCGCGCCGCTTCGGCTTCCTGATCACGGCGCTGTGCCTCTTCACCACCCTGTTCATCATGTTGCGGCGCAAGCGAGTTCCCGGCGTCGCCCGCGGACCGGCCTGGCGTTTGATGGGCGTCATCTTCGGCACCATGTTCTTCCTGATGTTCACCCCGACCAAGTGGGTGCACCATTTCGGCCTGTTCGCGGCGGTGGGCGCCGCGATGGCCGCGCTGACGACGGTGCTGGTGTCGCATGAGGTGCTGCGCTGGTCGCGCAACCGGATGGCGTTCCTGGCGGCGGTGTTGTTCATCCTGGCGCTGTGTTTCGCCACCACCAACGGCTGGTGGTACGTCTCCAGCTACGGCGTGCCGTTCAACAGCAGCATGCCGAAGGTCGGCGGAATCACAATCAGCACAATATTTTTCGCGCTGTTCGCGATCGCCGCGGTGTACGCGGCGTGGCTGCACTTCGCCGACACCGGCCATGGCGAGGGCCGGTTGGCGCGTGCAGCGACGGCGGCGCCCATCCCCATTGCCGCGGGCTTCATGGCGCTGGTGTTCGTCGCGTCCATGGTGGCCGGCATCGTGCGTCAGTACCCCACCTACTCCAACGCCTGGGACAACCTGCGCGAGTTCAGCGGGGGATGCGGGCTGGCCGACGACATTCTCGTCGAGCCCGACAGCAACGCGGGCTTCATGGCGGCCCTGCCCGGCAACTGGGGCCCGCTGGGCCCCCTGGGGGGCGTCAACCCCACCGGCTTCACCCCCAACGGCGTACCGGACCGCACTCTGGCCGAGTCGGTCAAGGAGACGTCAGTGCCGCAGCCCGGCACCGACTACGACTGGGACGCGCCGCTCAAGCTCACGGCGCCGGGCATCAACGGGTCCACCGTGCCGCCGCCCTACGGGCTCAACCCCGATCAGGTTCCGCTGGCCGGCAGCTACACCACCGGCGCGCAGCAGCAGAGCAAGCTGACCTCGGCGTGGTACCAGCTGCCGAAGCCCGACGCCGCGCACCCGCTGGTGGTGGTGACCGCCGCGGGCACCATCTCCGGCAACAGCATCCTGCATCACCACACCAACGGGCAGACCGTGGAATTGGAAATCGGCAGGCCCGGCCCCGGCGGCGCCGTGCTGCCCGCCGGACGGCTGGTGCCCTACGACCTGTACGGCGAGCAGCCGAAGGTATGGCGCAACCTGCGCTTCCCCCGCGCCCAGATCCCCGCCGACGCGGTCGCGGTGCGGGTGGTCGCCGAGGACCTGTCCCTGACGCCGGATGACTGGATCGCGCTGACCCCGCCGCGGGTGCCGGAGCTGCGCTCGTTGCAGGAGTATGTCGGCTCGACACAGCCGGTGCTGATGGACTGGGCGGTCGGGCTGGCCTTCCCGTGCCAGCAGCCGATGCTGCACGTCAACGGCGTCACCGAGATCCCCAAGTTCCGCATCACGCCGGACTACAACGCCAAGAAGCAGGACACCGACACCTGGCAGGACGGCGTGAACGGCGGCCTGCTGGGCATCACCGACCTGCTGCTACGGGCCCACGTGATGTCGACCTACCTGTCCCACGACTGGGGGCGGGACTGGGGATCGCTGCGCAAGTTCGACACCGTCGCCGACGCCACGCCCGCGACGCTCGACCTGGGCACCGCGACCCGCAGCGGGTGGTGGTCCCCGGGACCAATCCGAATTAAGCCCTAGCGGCCTTTATCGGATTCGAGCCGTAATTCGTCAGCCGCCAAATAGAGCGCGGAAATTGACGATCTAGTAATTGTTTGCAAAAAACGTTTGATTTCACCGCGGCCGGGTTAATACCTATTCCGCTGTGATCCACTTCACACCGGAACAATAGGTGGCCCCATGAGCGCGCTGAGAAGGCTGGGAACATGTGCGGCGGTGACCATCGCGGCGAGCGCCCCGGCGGTGACGTTCGAAATCACCGCGGCGGCCGCCGACGGCGGCACCACGGTGGCCCTGGACAACTATTTGCGGCGTTGCGATTTCAGCCGCGTCGGAGTGGCGCCGAAGGTGCCCAGCCCAATGCTCGGCACCGGTTCCGCCCTGATCAATACCTCCGGGTCGAGGGCGGTCGCGGAGGTGCATCTGTACGACGAGCCCGAGCCCGGCACCCACTTCGACGTCGGGCTCATCCAGATGCCGCGACCGGCGTCGAGCACCTGCGGACCGGGCGACCCCGGCACCGCGTTCTCCGGCATGGACATCGACGGGGCGGGCAACGGCACGGCGACCGTGCAAGACACCATTCGGCCCGGCACGACGGGCGTGTGGGTGATTATCGAGCGGCGAAACGGAAACTCGCAGAATCCGGCGGAGTTTTACACCTCCGAGTTCGTCGCACCGGTATAGCCGCCGTCCCGCCATCACTTCGGTCCCGCCGACGCAGGCCAAAAGTCCCTATCTCGGCGCCTCGGTCAAGTGCTCCGATAATGGGGATCGCCGAATGACCGGCGGAGGATGAGAGGCACGGCCATGAACGACTCACCACAATCACAGACCGCGACGCGCTTTTTCTCGCGTGTGCTCGGCCCCTTCCTCGTCATCGTCGACGTGACGGCGGTGGCGCGCGCCTCGGACATGCAGTCGCTGCTGTCGCAGTTCGAGGCGAATTCGATGTGGACCTTCGTGACGGGCGCCTTCATCTTGCTGGTCGGCCTGAGCATCGTTGCCGCGCACCGAAGCTGGAAAGGCGCCGCGGCCGCCATCGTTTCCCTGCTCGGCTGGCTGATCGTGCTGCGCGGGGTGCTGCTGGTGGCCTTTCCCCGGTTCTTCGCGTCGCTGGCGGATGACATGATCGGCGCGCAGGCCTGGTGGATCACGCTCTGCGTGATCTTCGCCCTCGTCGGCCTGTACCTCACCTACGTCGGCTGGGCACCCGCACCGCAGCGGCCGACATCGCAAGCGGCAGCGGCGAATCCGGATCTGCCGCGAGCCGCGTGAGCAACGAAGGATCGCCGCCGCACCGGCCAACCGCGGGGGAGGGCTCGGAGGAGCTGACCGGTGACATGGGCGCCGCCGTAACCGCCGAGTTCGACGCGCCGGTAACCGCCGCTGCCGAAGCGGCGGTCGAGAACAGGCCAGCGTTGAGCCCGGGCTCCGCGATGCTGGTCGTCACGCGCGGGCCCAACACCGGGTCACGGTTCGCCTTGACCCAGCCCGTCATGTCGGCGGGCCGGCACCCGGAAAGCGACATCTACCTCGACGACATCACGGTCAGCCGTCGGCATGCCGAATTCCTCAGCGAGGGCGGCCAATTCCGCATCATCGACGTGGGCAGCATGAACCACACGTATCTCAACCGCGAGGCCGTCGACTCCGCCGTGCTGGCCGACGGCGACGAAATCCAGCTCGGCAGGGTGCGTCTGCTTTTCCTCGCCAACGCGTAGCGTCTGTGCCATGAGCGACTACGCCGTTGAGGCGGTGGATCGGTTGCCCTTCGCCACCGAGGAAAAGGCCCAGCGCTACCGGACCGAGAGCTACCGCGGGGCCGTGGGTCTCAACTGGTACCTCACCGACCCCACCCTGCAGTTCACCATGGCGTACTACCTGCAGCCCGACGAGCTGAGGGTCATAGAGCCGCACCTGGCGCGCATGGGCGAGCTGATGGGCGGACCGATCGCGAGATGGGCCGAGGAGACCGACCGCAACCCGCCCCGGCTCGAGCGGTACGACCGCTGGGGCCACGACATCAGCCAGGTTGTCATGCCGGCCTCCTTCACCCGGTCCAAGCGCGCCGTCCTGGACGCCCAGCAGGCCCTGCGCAACGATGCGCGGGCCGCCAAAGTCAGCTCGGGTCTGGGCCTGTTCGCGTCGAACTATCTACTCAACCAGGCCGATATCGGGATGGGCTGCGCGCTCGGCACGGGCGGCGGCATGGTCCAGTCGCTGGTGGCCGCCTACGCGCCCGCCGACGTACGCGAGCACGTGCTGGCCAAATTCGCCTCCGGCGAGTGGGCGGGCGAGACGGCGCAACTACTGACCGAACGCACCGGCGGCTCGGACCTGGGCGCGTTGGAGACCACCGCGACCCGCGCAGGTGACGCCTGGATTCTCAACGGCTTCAAGTGGTTCGCCTCCAACTGCGCCGGCGAGGCGTTCGTCGTGCTGGCCAAACCGGAGGGAGCGCCCGACTCGACGCGCGGCGTCGCCAACTTCCTGGTGCTGCGCACCCGCCGCGACGGGTCGCGCAACGGGGTGCGGGTGCGCCGCCTCAAGGACAAGCTCGGCACCCGGTCTGTGGCCTCCGGTGAGGTGGAATTCGTTGACGCCGAAGCGTTTCTGCTGTCCGGCGAACCCACCGGGGAGGCGGGCCCGTCTGACGGCAAGGGGCTGGGCCGCATGATGGAGCTGACCAACGCCGCGCGCCTGGGTATCGCCCTGTTCGGGCTCGGCAACGCGCGCCGCGCCCTGGTCGAGTCGCTGTGTTACGCCCGGCGGCGGCACGCGTTCGGCGGCGCGCTCATCGACAAGCCGCTGATGCGGCGCAAGCTGGCCGAGATGATCGTCGATGTCGAAGCCGCGCAGGCAATGGTTTTCGACGGCACCGGCGCCACCAACCACCGCCAGCCGCGCGGCATGCGGCAGCGCATCGCGGTCCCGGTCACCAAGCTCAAGGCCTGCCGGCTCGGGATCACCGCGGCGTCCGATGCCATCGAAATCCATGGCGGCAACGGCTATATCGAGACCTGGCCGGTGGCCCGGCTGCTGCGCGACGCGCAGGTCAACACCATCTGGGAGGGACCCGACAACATCCTCTGCCTGGACGTGCGGCGCGGCATCGAGCAGACCCGCGCGCACGAGGCGTTGCTGGCGCGGCTGCGCGACGCGGTCTCGGTGTCCGACGACGACGACACCACCCGGCTGGTCGCCGGGCGCATCGAGGACCTGGACGCAGCGATCAGCGCCTGGTCCAAACTGGACCGCGACGTGGCCGAGGCGCGGCTCTTCCCGCTGGCCCAATTCATGGGTGACGTCTACGCGGGCGCGCTGCTCACCGAGCAGGCCGCCTGGGAACGCGCGACCCGCGGCGGGGAGCGCAAGGCGCTGGTCGCCCGGCTCCACGCGCAGCGGTATCTCGCCGACCGCGGAGCGCTGCGCGGCATCGACGCCGACCGTGACGAGGCGCTCGAGCGCTTCGACGAACTGGCCGACGGCGCGCTGACGGGTTACGCGCTCACTTGACGGCGTCGAGCAGTTCGGTGGTGGCCTCCCACAGCCGCGCTTCACGCTGACGATCCTGCGCGAACGGTTTCACCTGGCGCTCTTGGGTTTTGACGACGAACGCGCCGTCGCGCAGATGCGCCCACCGGCCGTCGAGCACGATCGATGCCAGCGCGGGGCCAGACCGGCGCGGGGCAGACACCCCAGGGATTCGCTCGATGACGCGCCCCACCCGCTGCATGGCGGGACCATGGGCCCTGCTCAGCCCGGTGCCCGGCATGAATCCCGGCTCGAACACCGTCACGTTGACTCCGTCGGGGGCGCGCCGTTGCAGTTCGTGCGCGTAATACAGGAGGGCGAGTTTCGAGTTGGAATAGGCGATCCCAGATTGCTCGAACGTCGACGGTGTGTCCGCGGGGGTGGGCCGGGCCAGCTCCAGCGGATCGCGCCAGCGCGCCGGCGGGACGCGCAGCCACCGGCGAAACACGTTCTGGTGGTAGGTGTTCGAGCCGACGAGCACCACGCGGGCCGGCACGGAGAACGAGCCCAGCAGGTCCCCGATGAGCTGCGCATGCG
>NZ_LZJG01000060.1:0-1355 GCF_001667785.1 Mycobacterium sp. E3247
CGTGTTCGCAATGGAGTGGTTGGCGATCCTGCGCGACCTCGTGCTGGGCTTGTTGATCGCGGGGGCCATCGCGGCGTGGGTGCCCGAAAAGTTCTGGCAGGTCTTCTTTTTGGCCGACCACCCCGGCTGGTCGGCGATCTGGGGGCCCCTGGTGGGACCGATCGTGGCCATCGTGTCGTTCGTCTGCTCGATCGGCAACGTTCCGCTCGCCGCGGTGCTGTGGAACGGGGGCATCAGTTTCGGCGGGGTCATCGCGTTCATCTACGCCGACCTGCTGATCGTGCCGATCCTGAACATCTACCGCAAGTACTACGGCACCAAGATGATGCTGACGCTGCTGGGCACGTTCTACGCCGCGATGGTCGCCGCGGGCTATCTGGTCGAATTGATCTTCGGCGCAACGAATCTCATTCCGAATCAGCGCAACGCCACCGTCATGGAGGCGACGATTTCGTGGAACTACACCACCTGGCTCAATATCGCCTTCCTCGTCGTCGCCGCCATTTTGGTCGTCCGGTTCGTCACGACGGGCGGAATCCCGATGGCGCGGATGATGGGCGGCTCCCCCGACTCACCCGACGAGGGACATGAGCACGCGCACGAGTGCCATTAGCTCGGTACTGGATAGGACGCGTATTTCCACCGAAATCACTTGCGTCACTTTAGCTTCAGTGTTCTTGGGTCGACATTTTTGTCGGTGGGGGTGGCTAGTTTGGGGGTGTGAGTCCAAGTAGTCATCCGGATGTCGACGCGGTGTTCGACGACCTCGATGCGGTCTTGGCCCGCGCCCGGGCGTTACCGGTTGACGCGATGAACGTCGCGCAACAGCTGGCGATGCTGGAGCGCTGCGAGAAGGCGCGCCGCCAACTGCCGGCCATCGAACACCCGGTGATCAACAACCTGGCCCGCCAAGCCACTCCTGAGGAGTTGGGCGGCACGCTGCCGCACGCGGTCGCCGAGGCCACGCCGATCAGCCGCGCCGAAGCCTCCCGGCGGGTCAAAGAAGCGGTGGATTTGGGGCCGCGGCACGGGTTGACCGGCGAACCGCTGGCGCCGATGCTGCCGGCCACCGCCACCGCCCAACGCGACGCCCAACGCCACCACGACGGCCTGCTCGCTGGGCTGCGCGGGTTGCTGGCCTCGGGAAAACTCGGCCAGCACAACGGCTTACCCGCCTCCATCATCATCACCACCACCCTGCAAGACTTGGAGGCCGCCTGCGGCACGGGGCTCACCGGCGGGGGCACCCGGCTCCCCATCAGCGACGTGATCCGGCTGGCCCGCCACGCCCACCAACTTGTTGAATTGGGAGCAAGAGAGCGTGGCCTGCAGCCATGCTTCTCTAGGCGGTGGCC
>NZ_LZJG01000061.1:0-91739 GCF_001667785.1 Mycobacterium sp. E3247
ATCCCCGTACCGGCGACGGCAGGCGGCGACGAAGTGCGACCCGCGGTGCAGCATGAGGGCGGCCTGCACCGCGCGGGGCAACCGTGGCCCCGGCGGCAGCGCCACACCCGCGGTCTTGGGCATTGCCCCAATTTTACGGCCGGCCCGCGCGGTGCGGCGAGAACGATTTTCGGCGCCTCAGGTCACAGCTGCGCCCGTGCGCTGCCCGTTTCGTGGCGGTCGCCGGTCGCGATGAAGTCCTCGATCAGCTCCACCACCTGGCTGGGCGCCTCGACCTGGGCGAAGTGGCCGACGTCGGGCAGGATTTCCAGCCGGGCGTCGGTGCGGGCCTCGTGCGCGGCGTACGCGTGCTCGACGGGAATGATGCCGTCGCGCTCCCCCCAGATCGCCATGACCGGGAGGTCGTCACGCAGCCCCAGCCGGCTGAGCGCGCTGACCGCCTGCCCGCGGTAGTCGACCACCGAGCGCAGCGTCCTGAGGAACGACTGGCGCGTCTCGCCATCCGACAGCGACGAGTAGGCGCTCCAAATCTCGGCCCCCCGCGGCGACTGGATGCCGGCGCTCTTCAACCACGTCCTCAGCCGGTTGCCGACGGCCAGGACGGGCTTCGGCGCGATGATCGGCAGGACCAGCTCGGCCCCGGGCGCCGAGAGCAGCCGCAGCACCCAACCGACGTCGGGGCCCAGGCCGCCGCTGCTGATCAGGATCAGCCGCTTGGCGTAGTCCGGGTGCTGGTAGACGAACTGCATCGCGACCCCGCCGCCGAGCGATTGACCGACCAGGGTGGCCTGGCTGACGCCGAGTTCGTCGAGCAGGTCGCGCAGCCACACCGCGAAGGCGCCCAGCGAATAGTCCGTGCGGGGTTTCGCCGATTCGCCGTGGCCGAGCAGGTCCGGGGCGATGACCCGGAACTTCTTCGACAGCGGCGGTATCACCGAGCGCCACGTCTCCGAGCTGCCCGCCATGCCGTGGATGAGCAGGAGCACCTCACCGTCACCCTCGTCGCGGTAGGCGACCCGATCGCCGTGCAGCTCGAGGAACTTCAACTCATTCATGGCCCCGGTGTACCCGCTCCGGCGCCGTTTAGGGACCCGGACGGGGCAAATCGTGACGGAAAACGCTTCCGGCCACCACAGTGCCGGACACCTCAGCGATGATTTAGTCCATGACGGAACCGGTCGCGGCCCGCGTGGCCGTCTACCTCGACTTCGACAACATCGTCATCTCGCGATACGACCAGGTTCACGGCCGTAGCTCGTTCCAGCGGGACAAAGCCAAGGGGCTCGAGCACTACGCCGAGCGACTGGACCGGGCCACCGTCGACGTCGGCGCGATCCTCGACTTCGCGTCCTCGTTCGGGACCCTGGTGCTCACCCGCGCCTACGCGGATTGGTCGGCGGACATCAACGCCGGATACCGCGGGCAGCTGGTGGCCCGCGCCGTCGACCTGGTGCAACTGTTCCCCGCGGCGGCCTACGGCAAGAACGGCGCCGATATCCGCCTGGCCGTCGACGCGGTCGAGGACATGTTCCGGCTGCCCGACCTCACCCACGTGGTGATCGTGGCCGGTGACTCCGACTACATCCCGCTGGCGCAGCGCTGCAAACGGCTCGGCCGGTACGTGGTGGGCATCGGGGTGGCCGGCGCGTCGAGCCGGGCGCTCGCCGCGGCCTGCGACGAGTTCGTCATCTACGACTCGCTGCCCGGGGTGCCGGCGCTCGAACCGGAGCCCGCGGCCACCGACGCCGACGCCGGAGCCGCGGCAAAACCACCGAAGCGTCGCGCCGGCCGCGCCAAGGCCGCCCAGACCGAGGAGCCCGAGCCACCCGACCCGCAGGCCGCCGCGACGGCGCTGCTGACGCGCGCGCTGCAGATCGGCCTGGAGAAGGACGACGCCGACTGGCTGCACAACTCCGCGGTGAAGGCGCAGATGAAGCGGATGGACCCGTCGTTCAGCGAAAGGTCTTTGGGATTCCGGTCGTTCAGCGACTTCCTGCGTTCGCGCTCCGAGGTGGTGGAGTTGGACGAGACGTCGACGACGCGTATGGTCCGGCTTCGTGCGCCAGAGTGAAGCCCCCTCGGGGCCCCACTGGCTCACCCGCAACGTCCGGGTGCTCTCCGCGGTCTCCTTCCTGCAGGACACCGCCAGCGAGCTGCTGTATCCGCTGCTGCCGATCTACCTGACGGCCGTGCTGGGCGCGCCGCCGTCGGTGGTGGGAGCCGTCGAGGGCGTGGCCGAAGGTGCGGCGTCCATGACCAAACTCGCCGCGGGCCCGCTCGGGGACCGGTTCGCGCGACGCCCGCTGATCGCCACCGGTTACGGGATGGCGGCACTGGGGAAGGTCATCATCGCGGTCGCCGCGGCGTGGCCGGGCGTGCTGGTGGGCCGCGTCGTCGACCGGCTGGGCAAGGGCGTGCGCGGCGCACCCCGGGATGCGCTGCTGGTCGACGACGTGGACGACACCCTGCGCGGCCGGGTGTTCGGCTTCCACCGCGCGATGGACACCCTGGGCGCCGTCGCCGGCCCACTGCTCGGGTTGGCCGGCTACGAGCTGCTGGATCACCGCATCCCGCCGCTGCTGTATGTCGCCATCGTGCCCGCGGTGCTGTCCGTGGCGCTGGTCTTTTTGGTGCGCGAGCGGGGCCGCGGCGCCCCGCAAGCGCAGCGGCCCTCCATGTGGGCCGGTGTGCGCTCGTTGCCGCGACCGTACTGGCGGGTGACCGCGCTACTGGTGGTCTTCAGCATGGCGAACTTTCCCGACGCCCTGTTGCTGTTGCGCCTCAACGAGATTGGCTTCTCGGTGGTGGGTGTGATCCTCGCGTACGTCGGATACAACGCGGTGTACGCCCTGGCCAGCTACCCAGCCGGGGCGCTGGCCGACCGCATCGGCAGGCCGGCGCTGTTCGGCCTCGGCCTGACGTTCTTCGCCGTCGGTTACATCGGGCTGGGGCTGACCACCGACATCGTCACCGCCTGGCTGCTGATCGGCGCCTACGGATTGTTCACCGGGTGCACCGACGGCGTCGGGAAGGCCTGGATCTCCGGCCTCGTCGATCAGCCGCATCAGGCCAGCGCGCAGGGCGTGTTCCAGGGCGCCATCGGGCTGGGCGTCCTGGTGGCGGGCTTGTGGGCGGGCTTGCTGTGGGGTGCGAACGGCCAACTGCCACTGCTCATTTCGGGAATCACCGGCGGCGTGTTCGCGGTCGTGTTGATCGGCGGCCGGCTGGTCGGCGGCGGGAGGCGCGGGTAGCCGCCGCGCGAGTGGCCACACACACATCCCCTGCTGTATGGCGGACCTCCGAAGAACGCCCGCGGCAGCCCAGCAAAGTCGTTGACAGCCCCCGGGTCCGGCCATACATTGTGTGAAAGTTGTCGCGACTGGTTCGCGCAACCCCGAGGAGACCGCCATGGCCGTCGGTACCGCTCCCACAAGCGTTTTCGATGCCGATCTGCCGACGCTGGCGTACGGCGCGGAGGAGACCCCGGCCGAGGTCTATCCACGGCTTCAGGAGGCGCAACGACGCGCGCCCGTCGCCCTCGGACCGCACGGACCCGAAGTCCTGTCCTACCGCCTCGTCCGCGCCGTGCTGCGCGATCCTCGCTTCCAGATCCCGCCCGGGATCAACCTGCTCGTCCAGGGCGTCACGTCGGGTCCGTTGTGGGACAAGGTGGTCGACAGCCTGCTCTGCCTGGAAGGCGACGCGCACCACCGGCTGCGCAGCCTGACCTCCAAGGCGTTCACGCCCCGCGCGACCCTGAGGTTGCACGACACCATGGTCTCGGTGATGAACGAGCTGATCGATGACGTCATCGACGCGGGCCGCTGCGACGTCGTCACCGACCTGGCCCGCCCCTACCCCGTTCCGATCATCTGCGCACTGCTCGGCGCGCCGCGCGAGGACTGGCAACGGTTCTCGTCGTGGGCGGACGACGTCTTCAAAGCCTTCAGCTTCAGCGTGGACCTCCGCGAGGTCGAGCCGGTCGTGATGGCGGCGTGGCGGCAGCTCGACGACTACGTCGACGACATGGTGGCGCGGCGGCGGCACAGCCTGACCGATGACCTGCTCTCCGACCTGATTCGGGCCGAGGACCCGACTCTTCCAGGCGACCGCCTGAGCACCGCCGAACTGCGGATGCTCGCGGGCGGCCTGCTGCTGGCCGGGACGGACACCACCCGAAACCAGGTGGCCGCCTCGGTGCACGTGCTGTGCGAGCACCCCGAGCAGTGGGGCCTGCTCAAGGCCCACCCGGAGCGGGCGATGCGCGCCGTCGAGGAGACCATGCGCCATTCGCCCATCGCGTGCGGAACCCTTCGGCTGGTGGTCGAGGACGCCGAGCTGGACGGCTACCTGTTCCCCGCCGGCGCGATGGTGCTGGTCAACACCGCCGCGGCCAACCGCGACCCGGCCGTGTACGCCGATCCCGACCGGGTCGACATCACGCGTGCGGGGGCGCCGCCCATCTTGACCTTCGGCGGCGGTGTGCACTACTGCCTGGGCGCCAACCTGGCCCGCCGCGAGATCGCCGAGGCACTGAACGTCATCGCCGGGCGCCTGCTCGACCCGCGCACCGTCGGGCCGGTCCCGTGGAAGCCGATGGTCAGCCTGAGCGGCCCGAAGAGCCTGCCCATCGAGTTCGACCGATGACCGGGGTGTGACGAAGACCGCCCGACACAAGTCGCGGTTGCCCCCGGCCCGCTTTACGCTCGTTGGTTACACGAACTTAACGGGGGTTTTCGATGCGGGCAGTTGCGGGGCAAAGCGCGCCCAGATTCGGGCGTGCCCTCTTCGCGTCGGTCACCTGCCTGGCGGTGGCGTCCTGCTCGGCGACCGCGTCACCGCCCGCGGCGGCGCCGAGGACCTCGACGTCGACCGGTAAGGCGGCTACCCGCCCGGCTCCCGCGCCGCCCCCGGTGACGGGTCCGCTGGAGAAGGACTGGAAAACCTACGGCGCGACGGCGTACTTCGGTTGCCCCGAGAAGTTCTCCCCGGGGACCTCGGCGCTCGAGGCGATTCGGCCCAAGGTATTCGATACGAAAACCGGGCAGTATGTGGCGCCCGGGGCCCCGACGGTGCCCGCCGGAGAGAGTTTGACCGGTGCCGTCTGCGCGTTGACCGGCACGGCCGACGACATGAAGGTCGTCTATCTGGTGACGACCGTCAAACCGGCGCACGGGCCGGACCCCGAGGTCGCCAAGGCCACCGCGTACGCGTTCGACCTCAAGACCAGCCAACCGTTGGTGACCAAAGAGCTGCAGCCGCCGAACCCCGGCCTGAAGCTCACCCCATCGAACGACTGGACCCTGGCCGCGACCGCGTCGGGCGTGGCGTGGGTGAACGCGTTCACCGACGGGCACGGCGCCCCCTCGCCGCCGCGGACCGTGCTGCTGTCCGGCGCCGATCTCGCGCCGATGTGGGACGACCCGCA
The DNA here is from genome assembly GCF_001667785.1 of Mycobacterium sp. E3247. Lineage (NCBI taxonomy): Bacteria > Bacillati > Actinomycetota > Actinomycetes > Mycobacteriales > Mycobacteriaceae > Mycobacterium > Mycobacterium sp. E3247. The sequence continues at coordinate 5,429 of NZ_LZJG01000061.1, forward strand.
GCCGGGCCACGCATGGCAGGACGTGCTCTCCTTCCAGCGAAACACCGACGCCACCAAGACGTCGGGGGCCGAGCTGCGCCGTCCGAGCGGTGAAGCGCTCTACCAGGACAACGACATCTGGACGGTCGACAGTGAGTTGTCCGACGGCCCGGACAAATTGGTGAAGATGACGCATTGGGATTCCTACAACCCGCCGGTGGTCTCGACGATGTTCTATGACCTCAACGGCAAATCCGTCATCAAAGTCGGCGATTCCGAGAAGATTTCGGGCGGCGGCTTGTCGGCCACGTTGTCGGACGGGAAGTTGTTCGTCGACGGCCGTAACTCCGACAATTCGCAATTCGGCTTCGGCGTGTGGAACCTGCGGACCCAGCAGTGGGACTTGCTGAAGACGCGCGACGACGCGAAGAAGATGCCGATCGCCAAATTGGCGTTCTTCGAAGACCACCTCTACATCACCAACGTCGGCAACACGTTCGCCGTCCTCGCGTTGCCCGCCACCGATCCGGTCGCGACCACCTGGTCCGTCCGGCCCTTCGCGCGGATATCGGGCTGGACCCTGGTGTGCCGCGGCGAGAATGCCGTCGCCCTCAACGGCGACTGCAAGGACATCGTGATGGTGCAAGACCAGGACGGCCACTTCCCCGGCCCGTGGACGTGAGCCTCGTCAGGACTGCGGGATCAGTTGGCGGCGCAGAAACCGCGCCTGCACCGAGCTGATCTCCTCGAAGAGGGTTCCCGTGTACACGTCGAAGTGCCCAACCGGATAGCGTTGCAGTTCAACGTGTTTCATCTTCGACGCGATACGCACGGCGAACCTGGGCGACGCCTGCAGGTCGTGATCCCCCACGCACATCAGCACCGGCATCCCCAGCCTTTCCGCCGTGCCCTTCCGGTAGCGCGGCAGGGCGAAGAGCATGCGGGGAGCCAGCGCGTTGCGCCAGCCGACGGCTTCACCGCCCAGCGCCTCGAACGCGGCCTTCGCTTCGGGCTCGGTGAACACCGCGACCTCGCCGGGATCGGCGACCACGGGGACCAGATACGGCTGCTGCCCCAACGTCGCGCCCACCACGTCGCGCAACGCGGCGGCGGTGAACTGCACCGTCCGCCAAGTGACATCCCAATTGAGGCGCTCGCCGAGCCTGCGGCCGCGGTGCCAGCCGTCGATCAGCGGTACCTGCGCCACGACCGCGGCGATGTCCGGGTCGGTGGCGGCCACCGCCAGCACGTGGCCGCCGCTGAGCGAGGTTCCCCACAACGCGACCCGACGCGGATCGATGTCGTCGCACGCGCGCGCGTATCGCACCGCCGCCCGGTAGTCGTCTTGTTGCGCCGCGACGTCGATGACTTGCCTGGGCTCGCCGCCGCTGGCGCCGAAATTCCGGTAGTCGAACGCCAGCACCGCCAGGCCCGCCGCGGTGAACTTCTCCGCGTAGGCCGGCAGGCCCAGGCGCTTGGTGGCGCTGCCGCCGTGCCCCATCACCACGCAGGCCAGCCCGCCGCCGGCGGTCGCGGGCCGGTAGAGATCGGCCACGCACCGCACCCCGCCGGAGTCGAAGGACACTTCCTTCAGCATTGACACGTTCGTTCCGCTCTGAGTCGGTACACCGTGCTTTCAATCTGCACCTCCCGAGGAGCAGTGACCAGGACCAAGAGCAACAGTTCCCGGTGACCTAGGCCCCTACTGAACGGGGCGCGTACAACTCGAAACCGTCAGCGCCGCGCTGTGGTCGCTTTATAGACCTCGAACCATGCGACGCCGATGAACCCGGCCGACACGGCGACGACCCAGTCGCGCGGCGCGATCGGACCGAAGTTGAAGGCCCGGCGCAGTCCGGGCACTGTCAGCACCACGATGAGCAGCGCAGCCGCCGCGCCCAGTATCCACTTCAGGGCGCGGTTGCGCCGCTCCCGGAACGTTCGCCAGATCGGCAGCCGCCATGACCGATTCACCAGAATCAACGCAAGATTGCCGACGACGAGCGTGGCGAACGTCACCGAGCGGACCACATTGTCAGGGCGATGGTCAAGCACTGCCCACAAGTAAACGCCGAGGCTGACGACCAGCATCGAAACCCCTTGCAGCACAGCGATCGCCAGTTTGCCTGCACCGAACATCGGCTCGTTCAGCCCGCGCGGCGGCGAATCCATGATCTCCGGGTCGATCTCCTCGGCTTCGAACACCACCGAGCAGGCGGGATCAATGATGAGTTCGAGGAAGGCGATCTGCACGGGCAGTAGCACAAGAGGCCAGCCGACCACGAAAACCGGGATGAGCGACATGCCCACGATCGGCAGGTGCACGGCGATCACATAGGACATCGCTTTTCGTAAGTTGTCGAAGACGCCGCGTCCCTGTCGCACTCCGCCGACGATCGACGTGAAGTCGTCATCGGTGATGACCAGCCCGGCGGACTCGCGGGCGACGTCGGTGCCACGTCCCCCCATTGCGATGCCGATGTTGGCCGCGCGCAAGGCCGGGGCGTCATTGACGCCGTCACCCGTCATCCCGACCACTTCACCGTTGGCCTGCAGGGCGCGGACGAGTTGAAGCTTCTGCTCCGGCACCATTCGCGCGAAGACACTGACCGACCGGATGCGGCGAGCCAACTCATCGCCCGGCATCGCCTCGAGGTCGCGGCCGGTGATGCAGCCGGCTTCATGGTCCAAGCCGATGTCGCGGGCGATCGCCAGAGCGGTGCCGGGGTAGTCGCCGGTGATCATGATGGTGCGGACGCCCGCATGCCGGCATTCGGCGACCGCAGCTGCCACGCCGGGCCGCACAGGGTCGTTGAGGCCGGCCAGCCCAAGGAATTCGAACTCGAAGTCGTGCTGTTCGGACGGTAACGCTGTGTCGGCATCGAAGTGGGCGCAAGCCACCGCCAGGACCCGCTGGCCGCCGGCCGTGGCCTGTTCGACGTCGGCGGTGAGTGCGGCGAGGTCGTCGGCGGTGAAATGGCACAGGTCCGCGATGGCCTCGGGTGCACCCTTGGCGGCGATGACGTAGCTGCCTCCGTCAGGCGAACGCCACACGTGGGACAGCGCCAGCAATTCCTCCGAGAGCGGATATTCGCGCACGAGTTCCCACTCGTCGTGCACGTGTTCGGTTCCGGACAGGTACTTTTCGCCCAGTTCCCTGAACGCCTTGTCCATCGGATCGAAGGGATCGACGGGCGAGGCCAGCACGGCGAACTCCGCGAGGGTGTGGAACGCCTCCGGCAGCGCGTCCTGGCCGAGGGTATACGCGTGCCCGTCAACGATGAGCTGCCGCACGGTCATTCGGTTCAACGTCAAGGTGCCCGTCTTGTCGACGCACAGGACGGTCGCCGATCCCAGCGTCTCGATGACCGGGGGAACCCGGGTGAGAACCCGCTTACGCGACATTCGCCACGCGCCTAGGGCCAGAAATACCGCCAAGACCACCGGAAACTCTTCCGGCAGCAGCGCCATCGCGGTCGCGATGCCCGCGAGCACGCCCGTCAGCCAGTTGCCCCGCGTCAGCCCGTAGACGATGACGACCGCAACCGCGACGGCCACACCCAGCGCGGCCAGAATCCCAACCAGCCGGTCGATTTCGCGCTGCAGCGGGGTGCGCTCCGGCTCTATCGTGCGCAGCGCTGTCCCGATCTTTCCCAGTTCGGTTCCTGCTCCGGTCTGCATGACCTCGGCGATGCCATGACCTTTGACCACCAGGGTTCCCGAGAAGACCCAGGGGGTCGCGTCCCCGCCGGGCCGGCCCATGGCCGCCGGGACCTGCGCAGGCTCGATCGACACCTTCCGGACCGGGACGGACTCGCCCGTCAACGCCGATTCGTCGACCGAGAAGTTCGCGCACTCCCAAAGCATCCCGTCGGCGGGGACCCGGTCGCCCTCGGCGAGCAGGACCACGTCACCCCGCACCACTTCGCGGCCGGCAATGCGTACCTGCGCACCGTCCCGCACCACGAGGGCCCTGGGCGAAGACAGGTCACGCAATACGGCCAGGGCCCGTTCGGTTCTGTGCTCCTGATAGATCGAAATCGCGATGACGACGACGACGAAACCCATCAACATGACGCCGTCCAGCGGCTCCGCCAAGAGGAAGTTCACCAGACCCGCCCCCAGCAGCAGAAGCAGCATGGGTTGCCGGATGACGTCCCAGGCCTCCTGCAGCAAGTTCCGGCGCTGTTGGGCCGCCAACTCGTTGGGACCGTCGGCTGCGAACCGGCGCGCGGCTTCCGCGGCGGTTAGTCCGGACAGGGCGGCGCCGCGTCCTATCTCAGCCTTCGTCACGATGTCGTCAGCGCGGTCTGAAATGTCTGCTGGTGGCCCTTTTCGTCGCCGGCGATTTCGCGGAACAGGTTGGCGGCCTCGGGGTTTCCCGCCTGGTCGGCCTGGCGGGCGTAGTCGGGATACATGACGTCGGCCTCGTGCTGCTCACCGCTGATCGCGTCTTGCAGGTTGGCGTTGGTGTCGGTGGCCACCAGCCCCGCCAGGGTGGCCAGCGTCGCGAAATGCTCGTTCAATTCGACGTCGGCGGTGTTGGTGAACAGCTGTGCCACAGCAGGATTGCCGGCCCTGCGCGCCTGATCGGCGTAACGCATGTACTTGGCGTAGGCGAAGGCCTCACCCTGCATCGCCGTGCGCAGGTTCGCCAGCGTAACCCCGGACGACCGTGGGGGCCCGGCCGCGATAGCCGCCGGCGCCGCACCTTGGCCGGCGGGGACCGACGCGCCACTGCCCGGGCTGTTCACCGCCTGAAGTGCGGTTTTAAAGTCCCTGAGGTGATTCGCCTCGTCGGCGCCGAGCTCGCTGAAGGCGGCCGCCGCGGCCGGATCGTTGTCCGCGGTGGCCTGGTTGGCGAAACCCGGGTACATGGCCGTGGCCTCGTTGCTCTCGCCGTTGATCGCGTCGCCCAGGTCGGCCGCGATGTCGCCGCCCAGGCCGACCAGATCGGCCTCGCGCGCAAAGTGATCCATGTGCTCGGTTTGGGCCGCGTCGGTGAAGTCCTGCGCGGCCCGGGCCCGCCCCGCCTGCTTCGCGTGGGCGGCGTAAGCGAGATACTTCGCATGGGCCAGCGCCTCACCATGCATGGCTGATAACGCATTCGATCGGGTGGAATCGGCAAGCGCGGAGGTGGTGGAGGCTGCCGGTGGCGCCGGATGGCTCGAGCATGCCGCCACCAGCAGCGCGGCCGCACACACCACACCCAACAACCACCTGGTCTGAGACATGGCTAGCCCGGCAGTCGATGTGTCACTCGTCTTGCCATACGACCGACGGTAACGCTGTGCGGCGGGCCGGCCGTAGAGGCGGAAGTCCCGTAATCGGTGACGGCGACCGCTTGCGTGCGGGCCGAGGCCGAAAGCGGCTGCCACGTCGATTGAGCCGGGGTACCGTGTCGGATCATGCGCGGTAGCTCAGGGCCGCTTCCACCGCGGCTGCTGCTCGACCAACTGCGCGACGAGCGCGGCCGGCGGGTGGTGTTCGTGTCGCATTGCCTGCTGAACGAGAACACCCGGTACGCCGGCGGTGCCACCCGAGCCGGCGCGGTGCCGGAGGCGGTCGAGGAGCTGATCGGCGCGGGCTACGGAATTCACCAAATGCCCTGCCCGGAACGGCTGGCCTGGGGCGGGGTCCTCAAGCCCCACAGCCTGCTCCTGTACGGCTCCAAGGGCGGATGGCTGTATCCGCTGCGCGGCCCGCTGCTCCGCGCGTTCGTGTGGTGGACCCGCCTGGTCTACCGGCGGTTGGCGCGGCGCGTCGTACGCGACGTGGCCGACTACCAGCGTTCCGGGATCGCGGTCCAAGGAGTGGTCGGGGTCGGCGCCTCGCCGTCGTGCGGGGTGATCACGACGTTGGATATGCGGGCCTCGCTGGACGTGGTCGCGGCCTGTCCGGCCGCCGCGCTGACCCGTGACGTCATGAACGAACGAGCCGTGCTCGGATGCCGCCGCCAGGGCGAGGGCCTGTTCGTCGCGGCGCTGGATCGTGCGTTGCGGCGACGCGGGCTGCAGCTTCCCGCGCTCGAGCATGACCTCGCGGCGGAGCTTCGCGGTGAGCGGCAGACGCTGCTCGCCGCGGGCCCATTGCGGGCCCTGGGGGAACTCCGGAACCGCGGGACCCCCTCCGGCGGCGTCGAAACCCGCTGACCCGCTTCCGGATTCGTCGTCTGGTGGCTTATCGCGGGCCCGCCCACTCGCGGACTACTCGCCGAACCGCTTGTCTTATATACCCTACAGGGGTATGGTTTGGGTTATGAACGAGACAGACACCTGCCACTGTAAATCCACCGGTTGCACCTGTGGCGACTCCGGCTGCACGCACGCCGCCGGCTGCAGCTGCGGTCACCCCGAATGCACGTGTAACGATTAGTCAGCCTCATCGCTCACAGTGCGTCGCTACCTCACGGGGCCACCAGCCCGCCGGTCGCCCGAGTGGCGGCGGCAAGGCCCATCGCACCCGTGGCCATAGGCCGCAAGTGAATCACCCCCAGCTGATTACGAGACTCATCATCGGTCTCACGATTCTCCTCGGCGCATGCGTGGAGGTCGCGCCGGTGGCCGGCGCCGACCCCAATCCGTTCGGCAACCTGAGCTGTCATTGCCAGTCGCCTCCTGGCCCCGGTTCTGACGTCCGCGGTCAAATCGCCCACGGAATCGACGATGGCCTCTCCCGGCTGCAAGCCCACGACGGCAACCCACGGCCGGCCGGGCCTTGAGGTCCGGTCCGGGGACTTAAGCCCCTACCCCCTAGGGGTATCGATGCGGCACGATGGGCGTTACACACAACCGAGAACGGAGGCCCTGATGACATCTCGAGCGAGGACGGCGATCGTGCTGTTCAGCGGTGCGACGGTCCTGACGCTGGCCGCAGGCTTTGGCATCAGCGAATTGCTCAGCGACACAACCACACCGACCGCGGCCCCTACGTCGACCGTGACGCCCGCACCCCCTGCCACGGCCGGCCAGGGAGCACCCGCAACCAGTGAGCCCACTCGTGACTTCACCGCTCCCGGCGGCCCCAACGGCTGCATTCCCCACGTCAACTGTTAGGCGCGAGCGCGCTGGCCTGGTGCCCGCCGTGACACCAAACGGCGAGACCGCAGGTCGAATCCGCTAGAAGAGGTGGGGAGTGCTTCTGTGATGTCGGTGGTCGTAGTGCACGACCGCTCCGACCACGCCGGCGCCGACGCCGACACAGGACAGCAATGCGGCGGCCGCCACCATCGCCCAACCCGGGTGGCCGGTGCCGGCCGCGAACAGGGCCATCGGCAGAGCCGCAAACGCAAGGAGTGTGGACAGCCACCCGGTCCAGGCGGCGAACCTGTTGAGCATCATGTTTGACCCTCCTTAGCGGTCAGTCACGATCATCGTCCTTGTCGGCATCGGCCGGCAAGATGCCAAATGCCGAGGATGGTCCATTGATGGCGTGCCCCTGCCGTCGGGCCAGGTGACCGCGACCGTAACGCCGATCCTCTTCACCTGTCCCGCTCGAAGCGGCAAGCGGAACGTCTATGTTATGCACCTGACGCACAACGCTTCTCGGGATAAACGCCCCCAGCGCCCACCAGTCATCGCCCACTTCAGTGGTCATCGCGCCGCCAAGTCAAGGCGCGACTACCCGAGCGAGCAAGACGCTGTACCCATCAGCATAAGGAGTCCGATCACTTTCATTCTGGCTTCATGTGCGGGCGTTAGCGTCGCGTTCAGACCAGGTCACGGACCGGAAAGGGATGAATCAATGAAGCTCGGAATGAAGATCGGTATCGGTGTGGCCGGCGTCGCCGCCCTGGCGGCCATTGGCGTGGGGGTCGCTGTCGCCGACGACCAAGAGATCACCGGCCCCGCCGCCGACCAAGCTCGCGCCGCAGCGGTACAAGCCATACCGGGTAAAGCCGGGAAGGTCGAGAAGGAAACGAACGAGGGCGCCGCCTATTACGGGGTGCTCGTCACCAAAACGGACGGCACGCAGGTGGAAGTTCACCTCGACCAAGGCTTCCACTTCGTCGGCACCGAAGCCCCCGACAACGACTGATCTCGCAATCGGAGTTCCCGGAGTTTCAGGTGACTCGAATCGTGGGCAGGGCAACCGATCTCGCCGCCGAGGCCGGTAACTTCAGCGCGACGCACATCGCGCTGACGGCCGCACTAACCGGTGTGCTCGCGCTGGCCGCGGCGGCGTGGCGGTTGGGGCGAACTTCCTGGCTGGATGTCATTGCCATCGGTGTCCTGAGCGCGGCCGCGGTGTTCCTGTGGCGAATGTCGGCCAACATGCCACAACTCAACAGCGACGGACTCCCGGGCTTTTCCGCCAACGACTGGCTCGCACCCGTCATGACGTTTCTCTTTCTCGCGGCATACGCCGATCTCCGGCCTCCTGCTGATCCGAGACGCTTTGGCCAGGCCCGCGCGATCGCCGTGGTGGTGTCGTTGTGCGTCAACGTGGTCACCATCTGACGCCACCCGCACGAGAGGCAAACCTTGATTACATACTCGATATGAGTGAGGTAGGCCCGGGTTCACCGCTCGACGGGGAACCCCAATCGGCCGATCGAGAGCCCGCTGGCGGCGTGGGCTTCGGTCGCGTCCTCGCGTATTTCGCGAAACTGGGCGCGATCGGGTTCGGCGGGCCCATCGCCACCGTGGGATACATGCAACGCGACCTGGTCGAACGGCGCGGATGGATGGACCGGCAGGAATTCCTTGACGGCGTCGCCCTCGGCCAGACGATGCCCGGCCCCCTGGCGGCGCAGGTCGCGATGTGGGTGGGCTACTTGCGTCGCGGCGCGCTCGGTGCGGCCGCGGTCGCAGCGGCGTTCGTGGCGCCCTCCTTCATCATCGTGGTGGCCGTGGGCGCCATCTACACCCACTATTCGGGATCGCGCGTCGTGCAAGCGCTGTTCTACGGCATCGCCCCGGCCGTGATGGCGATCATCACCATCGCCGCGATCAGGCTGATCAAACTGACCGACCGCGCCGACTGGCGGCTGTGGGGCATCAGCGCGGCGGTATTCTCGCTCACCGCCCTCACCGGTTCCGAACCCGTGCTGGTGATCGTTGGGGCGGGTCTGTTGATGATCGCGCTCGACGCCCGGCCACGAATCCGATTGCGGCGCAATCCCCCAGACGACGTCGGCAGCACCGGAAGCGCCCCGAAGTCCATGCCCCTGGTGATCGGGCTGGGCACCATTGCCGGCGGCGGGACGCTGGCTTCTCTGGCATTGTTCTTCCTGAAGACCGGGGCGATTGTGTTCGGCTCCGGGTTGGCGATTGTGCCCTTCATGCGCGCGGGAGTGGTCGACCAGCACCACTGGCTGACCAACAGCCAGTTCCTGGACTCCGTGGCGATAGGTCTTATCACCCCAGGGCCGGTCGTGATCAGCGCTGGATTCATCGGCTATCTCGTCGCGGGACTGCCCGGGGCGATCGTCTCCAGCGTCGCCATCTTCACCCCGATCTACCTCGGGGTCGTCGTGCCCGGCCGCTGGTTCTTGCGGCACCGCGAGAATGTTCAGGTGCGCGCCTTCGTCGCCGGTGCCACCGCCGCCGCCGGCGGGGCGCTCTGCGGTGCGGTCGTGGTGCTCACTCGACAAGCTGTCACCGACTGGATCACCGCCGGCATCGCCCTGGTCACGCTGGGCGTGCTGTGGCGTTTCAAGATCAAAGAGCCTTATGTCGTCGCCGCGACGGGAGTGCTTGGCCTCCTGGCTTTTTGAGCGTTCCTGCGGCGGGTCTATGGCGCTTGCAGGTTGGTGGCGTCGAGCGCGGGGCGCAACGCCCTTGCCAGCGCAACCGCGTCGTCGACGGCCCAATAGTGCATATAGAACAGCCGGGGTTCCTCGGTCAGTCCGTGGTTGTGCAGCTCGACGATCTGGATGTTTCCGGCACGCAGGCCCTGAATCACCTTCTGCACTTCGGGAGCGATCAGGATGAAGTCGCCGTTGATCGCCGCCCGACCGCCACCGACAGGTTGGAAGTTGATGACGGTGGTCAGGTTCAGCGACGCCGCCGGCAGGACGTTCCCGTCTTCAACGATGGTGTCCTTACGGGGGATGCTGTACTTCAACAGTCCTCCATCTTGGGTCCCATTGCGGCCCAACGCTTGCTGCACCCCGGCGACGTCTATGTCGACCGGCGGCTGCTGCGCCGGCGGCGCGGCGGCCGGGCCAATCGATGTCGCGTCCAGCGCCGTTCTAAGCCCCTTCGCCAGCTGCACGGCGTCACCCATGCCATGTATGTGCGTCCACCAAATCGGCGGATTCTGTTCGAGCAGGTGCTTGTGCAGTGCGGTCTGAGCAATGCCATGCGCCTGCAGCGCGTCGGTGACCTTGGGCAGCTCTTCCTCGGTGACCACTAGGTCGCCCATCAGCAGCGTCGCGTTGTTGCCGTAACGGGCGAATGCCGCATACCCGCCCAACGACAGGCCTGGTTTGATGTCCACGCCGTAAGATGTGATGTGAAGATCGTTGCGCGGCAAGTTGATCCGATACGCGGTGTTGTGGTCGCCGAGCTTTCCGGTTCGTCCGAGCGCGTCGGCCACCGGCTTCCAGTCGGCATCGCCGGCCGTCACCGCTGAACGCGTGTTGGCCGGTTGCCCGGTGCCGCCTTTCGGACCCGAACTGCAACCCGCCAGCACCGTGGCGGCGATCGCGATCCCCACAACAGCATGCTTGACGCCGGCCATGACCGTGGGTCTACCGCTTCTTCATGAAGCCACGATGAAGCCGGACGGCGTGGCGGAATGTCCTCATCGCAACTTCATCAACGGCGACTACACCTGCTTTACCCACTTAGAGGTGATGATGGGTGTAAGCCTGATGGCATCTCCGTACGGGGAGAGGATGGTGGCGACCGTGCGAGTGCTGGTGGTCGAGGACGAGCCAAAAATGGCCGCCCTACTCCGCCGCGGCCTGGTCGAAGAGGGCTACGCGGTCGACATCGCCGCCGACGGCCCGAGCGGCTACCACGCCGCAACGGTCTGTGACTACGACGCCGTCGTCCTCGACGTCATGCTGCCGGGAATGTCGGGGTTCGAGGTCTGCCAGAAATGGCGCCGCCGGCAGAACTGGGTGCCGGTGTTGATGCTCACCGCCCGCGGCGCCGTCGTCGACCGAGTCGCGGGGCTTGACGGCGGCGCCGATGACTACGTCACCAAGCCCTTTCACCTCGATGAGCTCTTCGCCCGACTGCGGTCGCTCATTCGCCGCGGGCCGACACCGCGACCCACGGTATTGACCGCCGGTGCGTTGCGAGCCGACCCTGCGGGCCACCGATGCTGGCGGGGTGATGTCGAGATTGAGTTGACGGCAAAGGAGTTCGGGCTCCTGGAACTGCTGATGCGCCGACCCGGCACGGTGCTCACCCGAGACCTGCTAATGGAACACTGCTGGGACTTCGCGTACGAATCACGTTCCAATGTCATCGACGTTCACATCCGCGGGCTCCGCGACAAGATCGACCGGCCATTCGGGACGCGCTCCATCGAAACCGTCCGTGGGATCGGTTACCGTATGCGCGCCGACGGCGGCGGTGTGCCCGAGAAATCGAGCCGATGATCCGGCGCTGGCCGATCCGGATCAGGCTCACCGCCGCCTTCACCGTCGTGACGGGGCTGCTGTTATTCGCGGTGGCGAGTCTCACGGTTGCCCACACCAAGGGATCGCTCGACACCGCGATCACCGAGTCCCTGTCCACCCAACTGGCCAACCTCGGTCCGATCGCGGCGGACGACGATCCCGTACTGGCCGGAGGCGATCCCGACACCGCCCAGCAGATCGTCGGCCCGGAGGGTCGGGTGCTGGCGGCGACCTCCAATCTGGGCGGGCAGAACGCGCTGACGACCTCGCAGCTGGCGAGCGCCCGCCGCGGGATACTGGTCACCGATCAATCGCGGCTCGGCAACCTGCCGGCGCCCGTGCGCATGGTGGCCGGTCCGGCGCCCGGAGGACGCGTCGTCGTCGCGGCCCAAAGTCTCGCCGACCGGGACGCCGCGGTCGCGGATCTGCGCAACGAGCTGGCGGTCAGTTTCCCGCTGTTGCTGTTGGCCACCGCCGTCGGCGCATACCTCCTCGCGGCCGCCGCGCTTCGGCCGGTCGAACGGATGCGTAACCGGGCGGCCGGGATCAGCGCCGGCGACGCGGACGCCCGGCTGCCCGTACCACCGGCCCGTGATGAAATCCGTGATCTCGGAACCACGTTCAACGAGCTCCTGCAGCGGCTGCAAGACGCGCTGGAGCGCGAAAGACAGTTCGTCGTCGACGCGGGCCACGAACTTCGCACCCCGCTGAGCCTGCTGACCACCGAACTCGAGCTCGCCCTGCGGCGCCCGCGCAGCAACCCCGAGCTCGTCGACGCATTGAGCTCCGCCCTGCAGGAAACCACTCGGCTGTCCCGCTTGGCCCGCGACCTGCTCGCGGTCGCGGACGCGGGCAGGCGGCCCGACCCGCCCATTGTCGACCTGAGCACCGCCCTGGCCGCCATCGGCGAGCGCTACCGGCGTAGCCTGGGCGATCGTCTTGTAATCGACTGCCCTGCAGGACAATACATCCGCGCCCACCCGGACGATCTGGATCGGGTCATCGGCAATCTCATCGACAATGCCGCCCAGCACGGCGCCCCGCCGATCACCATCCACGTCCGGACGGCCGCCGACGGCGTCGAGATCCACGTCGCCGACCAGGGGCCCGGATTCCCGCCCGGCTTCCTCCCATACGCTTTTCACCGATTCAGCCGCGCCGACACCGCACGGACCGCCGGGGGCGCCGGCCTTGGATTGGCCATCGTCGACACCCTCACGCAGCGCAACGATGGCACGATAACCGCCGAGAATCGCGTCGGCGGCGGCGCTGAGATCGCCGTCAGGTTTTCGCGCGGGCCGGGTAAGTGATCTAGTATCTGCGTATGCATGCAGGTAAGCGGGCAACGCGCTGATGAATACCCATAGCGGGCACGATCACGACCACCACCATGGTCCCGGTCATGAGCATGCCCATGGGCTTCGCGGCCTCGTGACGCAACTTTTCCTCCCGCACAGCCACGACGCCGCCGACAGCGTCGACACCGCGCTGGAAACCAGCGCGGTCGGGATCCGGGCGGTCAAGATCAGCCTGCTCGGGCTGGGCGCAACCGCTTTCGTACAGGTCGTCATCGCCGTCGTTTCCGGGTCCATCGCCCTGGTCGCCGACACCATTCACAACTTCTCGGACGCGTTTACGGCCGTCCCGCTGTGGATCGCGTTCGCGCTGGGTCGCCGTGCCGCCACCCGGCGCTATACCTACGGCTACGGGCGCGCCGAGGATCTGGCGGGCTTGTTCGTCATCGGCATGATCGCGATGTCGGCCTTCGTCGCGGGCTACGAATCGATCCGGCGCCTGTTTCACCCCGTGCCCGTCGGGCACCTCGGCTGGGTCGCGGCCGCGGGTCTGATCGGCTTCGTCGGCAACGAAGTCGTCGCCGTCTATCGGATTCGGATCGGTCGCCGCATCGGCTCGGCCGCCCTCATCGCCGACGGCCTACACGCGCGAACGGATGGATTCACCTCTCTGGCCGTGCTTTTCGGAGCAGGCGGTGTCGCCCTTGGCTACCCGATAGCCGACCCGATCATCGGCCTGGTCATCACGCTGGCGATCCTGGCGGTGCTGCGCGGGGCGGTCCGTGAAATATTCCGCCGGCTCATGGATGCCGTGGACCCCGAACTCGTCGACACCGCCGAAGCGGCACTGGCCGCCCGGCCCGGTGTCCGCGGCGTGCGGAGCATCCGGATGCGCTGGATAGGGCATCGCTTGCACGCGGACGCGGAACTCGACATCGATCCCGGCACCAGCCTCGAGGAGGCCCACCGCATCGCTCATGACGCCGAGCACGAACTGACGCACGCCGTGCCAAGGCTCAACAGCGCGCTCGTCCACGCCTACCCGGCGCACCACACGGAAGAGGCGGTCTGAGCCCCTGCCGCTGCCGCGTTTTCAGGCGTCGATCACCAGGCGACCGCCGTTCGCCCGGGAGACGCAGACCAGCATTTCGCCGTCGCCCTCCAGGGCGCGGCCGCGTCGATCGACCCGTCCCGCAAGAACTTTCACCTTGCAGGTCCCGCAGAAACCTTGTTGGCACGAGTACGCCGCGGTCGGATCGGAATCGAGCATGACGTCCAGCGCCGACCGGTTCGCCGGGACGCCGAGCACGCGCCCCGACCTGGCGAGCTCCAGCTCGAACGGCACACCGTCGACGACGGGCGACGGCCCGAACCGTTCGTAGTGCAGCGGCGCGTCGGCGTGTTCATCGCGCGCCCTGCGCACGGATTCGAGCATGGCGGTCGGCCCGCACACGTACACGGCCGTCGCCGGCCCGGCGTCGGCCAGCAGTTCCTCGACGGTGGGGATGCGGCCGCGCTCGTCGTCGGCCCAGACGGTGACCCGCTCGGGCGCAATAGCCAGCACCTCGTCGAGCAGCGGCATGAACTCCCGGCTGCGCCCGCAATACACGGCGCGCCAGTCGATTCCGCGGCGCTGGGCAAGTCGTATCATGGGCAGGATCGGTGTCACGCCGATGCCGCCGATCACGAACAACACCTCCCGCTCGTCGGTGACGAGGTAGAAGGCGTTGCGGGGGCCTTCGAACTCGAGCGTTTCGCCCACGTCGAAGGTGTCGTGCATTTCGATCGAGCCGCCGCCGCCGTCGGCGATCCGCCGCACCGCGATGCGGTAGTCGGTGCGCCGCCCCGGCGGACCGCACAACGAATACTGGCGGCGGCGGCCCGAGGCCAGCCGGACGTCGATGTGCGCGCCGGGAGTCCACGACGGCAGCAACCCGCCCCGGGCGTCGGCGAGGGTCAGGGCAACCACGTCGGGCGTGAGGAGCTCGCGCTGGGTGACCACCGCGGTGTTGGTCCGTTGCACCGGCACGACCCGCGCCGGAGTCCACCGCGACGCCGACGCGAACCCGCCGAACAGGGTGCCCACCCCCCACAACGCGGTGTACAGGCGATCGCGTCTGCGGCGACCGTAGAGGTCGGCGGGCCTGCTACTCCAAATCGCATGCGTCACAACGGATGTCCTATGCCTGTCGGATGTCGGTGCCGGCGACCTGGTTGACCCACTCGCTCGTCAGCCGGGCGATGACGTCGGGATGCGAGGACACCACCCAATGTCCGCCCTCGATGTCGACGACCCTGCCGTGGGGCGGTATCGAGCCGGTGAACCGCTGCAGGGGCGGCGAGACGAAATAGTCGTGGCGCGCCGCCAGCACCTGCACCGGGACGGCCGTCTGCGGCAGCTGCTTCGGCGGAGCCAGAAACGGCGCCGGCATGTTGGCGCGGTACAGGTTGAGACCGTTGACATAGTCGCGGATCGACCGGGTGGGCGCCGCCCGCCTCCGGCCCGTGCCGCGCGGGCGGCCGATCAGTTCGACCCCCGCGAAGACCGCCACCGACGCGCGGGACCAGATCGCCAGCTCCGGCACCGCCGGGCACAGGAAGAACCAGATGTACGACGACGCCAGGGCCTGCTTGAGCACGTCGAACACCCCGTGGGCGGTGCGCGGGGACCGAAGGAACCTGCCCGCGTAGTTCAGGTGCGGGCCGGAGATCGACGTGAACGAGGCGACCTTGGGCATCACCGCGTCGTCGGTGACCGCGGCCCACGCCTGGATGGAACCCCAGTCGTGGGCCACCAGGTGTACCCGGCCCACCCCGAGGCTGTCGATCACCGCGCCGACATCGGAAACCAGTTGCGGGAGGCGGTATCCCGAGCGCCTGCGCGGCTTGGACGACTCGCCGGCCCCGCGCACGTCGTAGGCCACGACGTTGAACCGCCCGCCGAGTTCGTCGGCGACGCCGTCCCACACGTGGTGGTTGTCCGGGTAGCCGTGGATGGCCAAGATCGTCGGGCGTCCCGGATCGATCTCCGAGCGGGCATGAACGGCCAGCGACACGCCGTCGGAGGCGATCACGGTGCTGGATTGAGTCATCTCTCGCATGCCCTCAGTGCGCCGCGCGGGCCGCGGGCGATCGGGCCAGGTAGTCGACTGCGCGTCCCAACCCGCCCAGTTTGGACGGATGGAAACTGGGTGTGTAGTAGGCGCCGATGACCCGCAAGAACTGGAACGGCCCGGGCACCAGGCCCCGGCGCGCCGCGCTGAAGTAGTCGCGCCAGCGCGGCTTGGTGCCCGGCGGCAGGTAGGGGTCGACCGAGTACATGAACCGCACGCCACGGATGAACAACCACAGCAGCGCCGGCGTCACCAGCAGCTGGGTGCGCACCTGGCGCCAATAGCCGGCCCCCAGGTGCTTCATGGTGTCGAAGGCGACCGCCTTGTGTTCGACCTCTTCCGCGCCGTGCCAGCGCAGCAGGTCCAGCATCACCGGGTCGGTGCCGAAGGCGTCGTGTTGCGGAGTGTCGAGGATCCATTCGCCCAGGATGGCGGTGTAGTGCTCGAGGGCCGCCACCATCGACACCCGCTCGACCAGCCAGCTCTGCCGTCGCCGCCGACCCCAGCCGGGCCGGTCGCCGATCAGTTGGGAGAACAGCCACGCCATCTGGTCGGTGAACGGCGTGACGTCGATGCCCTTGGCCGCGAAATGGTCCAGCACGCCCGAATGCGCCTGGGAGTGCATGGCCTCCTGGCTGATGAAGCCCTGCACGTCCAGCCGCAGCTGATCGTCTTTGATCAGCGGCAGCGTGTTCTTGAACGCGTCGACGATGAACTCCTCGCCGGCGGGCAGCAGCAGGTGCAGGACGTTGCAGAAGTGGGTGGTGAAGGGCTCGCCCGGCACGTAGTAGAACGGCAGCGTCGCCCAGTCGAAGTCGACGTCACGCGCCTGCAGGACGATCCGCTCGTGGTCGAGCGATGCGTCATGCGGCCCCGTGGCCTGGTCATCGACGGTGAACATGGTGGACCCCCTTGAGTCAGGCGCTGCGCGCCTCGTCCTCAGCCTCGGTGATCAGGCGCTCGCTACGCAAGAACCGGACCAGGTTGTCGACCGTCTCGGTCAGGGCCGGTTCGCGCAGGCGGATATCGGCCAGGGCGCGCGCTCGCTGGTATTGGGTGTTGCCGTAGCGCTTGTCCCGCATCGCCGCGATCTTGTCCGCCGAGCGCGTCAGGAAGTCGACCAGCGGGTAGATCGGGTCCCTGGGCGTGCACCGACGGTTCATCTCGGCGGCGAACGACGGAATGTCGTGGTAGTCGAAGCGGTAGCCGTAGCGCTCCGACAACACCCGGGTGATGTCGGTCAGGTTGTAGTAGTCGTCGGCCGTCATATTAAAAACGTTGCCGCACACGGTGTCGTCCTTCGGCAGGTCCATCAGCGCCACGATGTGGTCGGCGATCAAATCCGCCGGCAGCAGGCTGAGCTGGTTGAGCGCGTCGGCGGCGACGCCGTGCTCGATCATGAACGCCACGGTGCGCACCAGGATGTCGTCCTGGCTGCCGAAGCCCGCGCCGGTCGGTGAGATCAGCGAGGGCCGGAAGATGCGCACGTCGAGCCCTTGCCGCTGGGCGGCGAAAGCCAGCTGTTCGGCGACCCACTTGGTCTGCGAATAGCCGAAGTCCAGGGCGTTCATCTCCAGGTTCGCGTCGGACTCCCCGACCACCGGTTTGACGCTCCACCCGTAGATGAAGGTGCTGGACACCAGGTGGAAGGTCTTCCGGTGCCCCGTCATGGCCAGCCGCAACAGCTCGTGCGTCCCGGCCACGTTGGCGGGCCGCAGGGCGTCGTAGGTGCGCACGTAGTTGACGAGGGCGCCGTTGTGGACGACGGCGTCGACGCTCCCGGCCAGCCGCCGGAACCCCGCCTCGCCCAGGCCCAGCTGCGGCTCGGCGAGGTCTCCGCAGACCACGCGCACCCGCTCCCGGACCTGCGCTTCCAGGGCTGGAGACCACAGCCGGGCCTTGCGCAGCGACGCGACGATCCGGTCCAGCCCGTGCGCGGTGTCCGTGGCGCGGATCAGGGTGTGCACGGTGTGAGACGTGCGGCCGAGCAGGCTGCTGACCAGGAACGGCCCCAGGAAGCCCGTCGCCCCCGTCAAGAGGATGTCGCTGGGCGTGCCCGGCCGCGCCGGCGGTAGCGCCGGCAACCGAAGCTGGGCGTCGGCCCGCATCCGCGCGACCTCGTAGGCCTCGTACTCGGCCGAAATCTGGTCCAGCGCCTCGCGCAGCGCATCCAGCGGTTGCCCGGACCCCTCGCCGAACTGCCGCATGAGCCGGAAGAACTCGGCCACCGTCAGCCGCTGGAGCAGGCGCGTGTTGACGTCTTCGGCCAGCTCCGCGGCGCCGTGCTCTTCCAGCAGGGCCTGCAGGTCCGCCCGCAGCTCGGCGAGCGCCAGCGAGTCGATGCCGAGGTCCGCGAAGGAGCAGTCCTCGTCGCCGGTGAGGTCGTAGCTCTCGATCAGGTTGCGGAACCGGTCCAGTGGGCCCGCACCCTCCTGCGCCGCATCGTGGGGCTGATGGGTGTAGGTGGCCAACACCGGTAGTTGACCATCCAGCCAGAGCTGGCGCGTGGACGAGCGCCGGATCTTCCCCGAGGTGGTCTTGGGGATGCTGTGCGCGGGCACGAACGCGATGGCGTGCGGGTCGATGTGGCCGTGCCGGCGGATGGCCCGCGCCAGTGCCTTGCCGTCCGGCAGCGCGTCCGCGTCGCGGACCTCGGCCACCACGGTCAGCACTTCCTGCTCGTCCTGCTCCACCGCGAAGGCGGCGACACAGCCACCGCGGACCTGCGGGGCCGACCGCTCCACGATGCCCTCGATGTCCGAGGGGTAGCAGTTGACGCCCCGCACGATGATGAGGTCCTTGCTGCGGCCGCAGACGAACAGCTCACCCTCGTACAGGAAGCCGAGGTCGCCGGTGCGCAGGTAGGTGTGCACGTCGTCGCCGGGGATGCGGGCGGCGAAGGCCTCCGCCGTCAGTTCCGGGCGGTTCCAATAGCCGCCCCCCTTCGAGGGCCCGTCCAGCCAGACCTCGCCGACCCGGCCCTCGCCGAGCGCCTGCCCGGACTCCGGGTCGACGATCCGGACCACGTTGCCGTCGATGGGCTTGCCGCAGCTCACCACCGGGACCTGGTTGCGGTTCTCGGGCTGCGCCTTTTCGACCCGCGCAAGGTTCTTCTCCAGGGCGCGCTTGTTCAGCGCCAGCGTCTGGCGTCCGCGAAGCGAGACGATCAGGGTGTTCTCCGCCATGCCGTAGGCGCCGGTGAGCGCGTTGGGCTCCAGGCCGTAGGGGGCGAAGCGCTGCCGGAAGCGGGCGAACGTGCTGGCGCGCAGCGGCTCGGCGCCGACGACGATGCTCTGCAGGCTGCTCAGGTCGACCCCTTCCAGCTCGGACGTGGGCAGCTTGTCCTCCCGCAGGCACAGCTCCAGGGCGAAGTTGGGCACCGGGGTGTGGGTGGCGCGCACGTCGCTGATCAGCCGCAGCCACGCCGAAGGCCGCTTGAGGAAGTCCAGCGGCGACATCGCGTGCGTCGTCCCGCCGCCGAGCAGGACGAAGAGGTATGCGGAGATCAAACCCATGTCGTGGTGTTGGGGCAGCCAGCTGACCAGGACCTCGCCCCCGGTGAAGGCCGAGGCGTTGGCGATGACGTTGGTGTGGGTGACGACGACGCCCTTGGGGTCGCTGGTGGAGCCGGAGGTGTATTGCAGGAAGAGCACCGGAGCCGGTGTGTCGGGGACGGGGGCGCCGCCGAACTCCTGCGTGCCATCGGTTCCGAACCACGGCAGTTCCGGGGGACGCTGGATCTCCGGCCACGGCGACTCGCTCTCGAGGTGATTGACCAGCAGGCGGTAGTCGTACTCGAACTGCTTGGTCGACAGCACCGCCTTGGCCTGGCAGTCCCGCGCGATGAAGGCGAGTTTGGCCAGTCCCGACTCGAACGACATCGGCAGCGGTGGGCTGACCGGCACGGCGATCAGCCCGATGCGGGCGCAGGCGTAAAACGCCGCGACCATCTCCAAGCTGGGCGGGTAGACCAGCAGCACGCGATCTCCCCGGCGCAGCCCGGCCTCCGTCGCCAGGTAGGCGGCCAGCTCACGTGTCCGCTCGGCGAAAGTCTGGTAGGTGTAGTGCTCCTGCTCCCGGCCCTCGGCGTCGACGAAGCGGAAGAGGGTCTTGTCGGGCGTTAAAGCTTCCCACTTGTGCAGATGATCGATGAGCGTCTCCATCGCAGGAGCCACCCCCTTCTGGGTTCACTATGAGCGATAAGGGCTTTCGTACCAATGGATAAATCCCAATGTAACGCCGCTGGAGCAGCCCAGGCAAAGTAAGCAGGCGCATTTTGGGCGGTGCACATTAATCTCACAGCATAGGCTTGGCTACGGTGACTGACTTCCGTCGAACAAGGGCGTAACTACTGACCTCAGTATCCGCGATAACGGTCCCTACCAGGTGATTCCACCGGACAGCGCTCCGCCCACACGGACATACTGATGTTTGTATTTGCGCGCTTCCTGAATTTGCGCTTCGCAAATCGCACGTGATTCGGGCCTCATTTCGTATCGCCACCGCAAACGACGTAAATCCATCCAATGGATATGGAGCTCCCGCGCGGGGATGGCGGCATGAAAGTGATTTCCGCCACGGCCTTCCGGCGCCGGCGTTGCTGATCTACTGAGATACGCAGTCAGCCGGTCCGGGCGACGCGGATGAGCGGGCCGGCGCGGGCCACCAGCCTGGTGACGCCGACGTATCGTTCGCCGTCGATGATCGGCGACAGCGGCTCACCCTCGGCCTCGATCACCATCTCACGTCCGTTGACGTCGCGTACCCGACGGCCGTGGACCGTCCCGTTGGTGAGCGCCGACGGAAGCTGCGTGACGATCCTGGACGGCCTGACCTCGCCGGCCTGAAAGTGCAGCGCACCGGGGCTTTCGGCCTTCGGGAAAAGCCGGAACGGCCCGCCGATCCGCAGGTCGATCGCACCGGCGTGCAGCAGGCGGTGCGTCCGCGTCGGAACCTCCTCACCGTCGATGACGACTCGGGCGCGCGTCGGCGCGAACAGCACGGACGCGTAGTTGGACGCCTGCGAGCGCCCGACCTTCGACGCCAGATAGTCACGGAACGACCGACCGATCACCTTCGCGACTTCGCCGCGGCCGTGGTCGGGCTTTCCGTAATACATGTCGTAGAACCGGTTTCCGACGCCGCCGGCGGCCAGCCCGAAGCACAGCCGGTGGAACGGCGCGCCGTCCGCGGTTTCGCCGTCGAGCCGCAAGGTGTCCAGGCGGATCTCGGGCGGGGGGCGGTCGGCCGCCGCGGCGGCCGCCAGCCGGCGGACGACGGCGTCGGGCCGCCCACGAACCCGTGCCTTGCGGGCGACGGCGTTGACGCTGCCCCCATTGGTGGGCACGAAGGCCGGCCAGCGGTCGGGATCGCTCTCGCAGCGCTCGATCTCGTTGATCAACCAGTGCAGCGCGCCGTCGCCGCCGTCCCCCACCAGGTGGGTGACCCGCGGGTGAAGCCGGTCCAGGGTCTTGCCGAGCTCCTCGATGGACGCCGTCTCGTGCACCTCGCCCCACGGGCCGACGATGCGGCGCAACTCGGCGACGCGGTCGCCCCGCCCGCGGCGGTTCCGGCGCGCGAGCGGATTGACGATGACACCTAGATACATCCGTGGCGTCCGGGTGAGTTTCCGCTGGCCATCCCACGCACGATACCTGCGGCGTTCGGATGGACGAGATCACGTAGTTAGGGTGGGCTGCATGCCGGGTTGGACCGCAGCGCAGCTGCCTTCGTTCGCCGGACGCACCGTCGTGATCACCGGGGCCAACGCCGGCCTGGGCGAGGTCACCGCCCGCGAATTGGCGCGGGTCGGTGCCCGCGTCGTGCTGGCGGTGCGCAACACCGAGAAGGGCAAGGCCGCCGCCGAGCGGATGACCGGCTTCAAAACCGGCCAAGTCGAGGTGCGCCAGCTCGACCTGCAGGACCTGGGCTCGGTGCGGCGCTTCGCCGACGAGATGGGCACGGTCGACGTGCTGGTCAACAATGCCGGCATCATGGCCACCAAGCACGCGGTGACCGCCGACGGCTTCGAGGGTCAGATCGGCACCAACCACCTCGGCCACTTCGCGTTGACCAACCTGCTGCTGCCCAGGCTGACCGACCGGGTGGTGACGGTGTCGTCGCTGATGCACCACTTCGGTTACATCAGCCTCAGGGATTTGAATTGGCGGTCCCGCCCGTATTCGGCGTGGCTGGCCTACAGCCAGTCCAAGCTGGCCAACCTGCTGTTCACCAGCGAGCTGCAGCGGCGCCTGGACGCCGCCGGTTCCGGGCTGCGCGCGGTGGCCGCCCACCCGGGCTGGTCGCACACGAACCTGCAGGGCAATTCCGGCCGCAAATGGGGCGACGCGGCGGTACTGGCCGTCGACCGCATCGTGTCCACCGACGCCGATTTCGGCGCCCGGCAGACGCTGTACGCCGTGTCGCAGGATCTGCCGGGGAACACCTTCGTCGGCCCGCGCTTCGGTCTGTATGGCCGCACCCAGCCGACCTGGCGCAACTGGCCCGCCAAGCGGGCGGGCACCGCCGCGGCGCTGTGGGACCTGTCCGAGCGGCTGACGGGCACCGCGTTCCCGCTCCCGGCGGGCGGTTTGCCGTGACACGACTAGATTGGTGGCATGTCGAGGGCTGATCTGGCGGCGATTCTTGCCCTGTGCGCCGCACTGGCGTCGGCGATCGGCAACGTCGTGCGCCAGCGTTCCGCGCAGGAGGTCACCGACAAACCGGTCGGGCACCTGGCGCTGTTCGGCATGCTGTTGCGCGATACCCGTTGGTGGATGGGCGGTCTCGGCGACATCGCCAGCTACATTCTGCTGGCCGCGGCCCTGGACAAGGGCTCGGTGCTGTTGGTGATGTCGCTGCAGGTGACCTCGCTGCTGTTCGCCCTGCCGCTCTATGCGCGGATGAGCCGCCACCCGGTCACCCGCGGCGAGTGGATGTGGGCGATGTTGCTGACCGCGGCGCTGGTGGTCGTCATCGCGGTCGGCCAGCCGGTGGGCGGCCAGGAGCGCGCCGCGGCCCAGGTCTGGTTGATCGTGGCCCTGGCGATGGCCCCGCCGCTGCTGTTGGCGATGCTGGGCGCCCGCGTCTGGTCGGACCGCCCGGCGGCGGCCGTCTTGCTCGCCGCGGTCGCCGGCTCGTTGCTGGCGGTGTTCGCAGTGCTGATGAAGGGCGTCGTCGACATCCTCGAACACAACCCCGACCAGTTGTGGAGCAGACCCGAGCTGTACGGCTGGGTGTTCTGCGGGGCGGCCGGGATGGTGATTCATCAATCGGCCTACCGCGCCGGCGCGCTGACCGCCTCGTTGCCGACGATCATCGCCGCCAAGCCCATCGTGGGCGCGGTGCTCGGGATCACCGTGCTGGGCGAGACGTTGGACGCGCACGGCTTCGATTGGGTGGTACTGGCGGTGGCGGCGGTGTTGGTGATCGTCGCGACGGTGGGCCTGGCCCACGGTGAGGCCGCGACAGTGTCGGCGGGCGCGGGTCGCGACGTCAGAATCGCCGACGAGCCGGAAGCGTCTCCGCAACGCTTGAGCGGGTAGCGATGGCCGGTACCGACTGCCCCGCAGTCCAACTGCCGTTGCCGCGCCCTAACGTCTTGGCTCTCGCGCCGCAATACCATGCGCTTCGCCGCGACGCGCCGCTTACCGGGGTTTTGACGCCGACGGGTCGGCCGGCGTGGCTGGTGACCAGCTATAAAGAAGCCCGCGAGATTTTCGCCGACGCGGCGCGCTTCGGTCTTCACGCCCCGGTGGATCCAAAGGCCTTGGGAGACAACCCTTTCGAACGTGACATGGCGAGAATGGTCATGGCCTACGAAGGTCAGGTAACGAGAATGCGGAAGCTGATGCTGCCGTGGTTCGCCCCAAAGCGGCTCGCGCCGTTCAGTGGCCGGATCCAGGAATTGACCGACGGCTGCTTCGACGACATGGCCGCGGCGCACGACCGCCATCCCGGCCAGCCCGTGAACTTCCATGACCTGGTGGGATTCCGGCTTCCGGGCCTGGTGATCTGCGCCATGCTGGGTGTCCCCGACGCGGACCGCGACCACGTGATCGGCCTGTCGGGGCGCCTGGGCAGCACCGCCGACGCCGATGACAAGATGGCCGCCATCGCCGAACTCCGGCAATGCGTAACCCGTCTGCTCGAGACCAAGCGGCACGCCCGCGGCGAAGACGTCTTCTCGCATCTGTTGGCCGCTCAGGATGCCGATCCCCACCTGCTCTCCGATTCCGACCTGAGATACTTCGCGGTGGGCCTGGTCTCCCCCGGTCACGAAACCATGGTGGCCCGAATGGACTTCGCGGTGCTCTACCTGCTCAGCGAGCCGAGCCGGCGGGATTGGCTGATGGCCGACGTCGGCGCACGGTTGGACAAGACCGTCGAGGAGATCCTGCGGATGACCTCGCCCCACCACACGGGCCGGCCGCGGTACGCGCTCGAGGACGTCGAGATCGGCGGTGTCACCGTACGCCGCGGCGACCTGGTGATCGTTTCCGAAGGGGCGGCGAACCGCGACCCATCCGTGTTCGACGACCCCGACGTGTTCAACCCGGACCGAATGCCCAACGGCCACATCGCCTTCGGTCATGGGCCGCATTACTGCATCGGGCAGAACCTCGCGCGCATCGAGCTGCGGATGATGGTCAGGTCGCTGTTCCAGCGGTTCCCGGACATCCGCCTGGCCGTCGACGTCAACGATCTCGAGATCATCACCGACCGCATCGACGGCGGTGTCGCGGCCGTTCCGGTCACCTGGTAACAGGCGGCCGCGAGCTGGTGGTGGCAGGTACAGGATTCGAACCTGTGAAGCTTTCGCGACGGATTTACAGTCCGCTCCCATTGGCCGCTCGGGCAACCTGCCGCCAGACAGGTTACAACGAGGGGGTAGACAAAGCACAAACGGCCATCACGGGATGAAGGGACGGATCGAATGGCGGACTCATCGTTCGACATTGTCAGCAAAGTCGAGCGCCAAGAGGTCGACAACGCACTCAACCAGGCCGCCAAGGAGCTGGCCACCCGCTTCGACTTCCGCGGCACCGACACCACGATCGCGTGGAAAGGCGACGAGGCTATCGAGCTGACGTCGTCCACCGAGGAACGCGTCAAGGCGGCCGTCGACGTCTTCAAGGAGAAGCTGATCCGCCGGGACATCTCGATGAAGGCCTTCGACGCCGGCGAGCCGCAGGCGTCCGGCAAGACCTACAAGGTCAGCGGCACCCTGAAGCAGGGCATCGACAGCGAGCACGCCAAGAAGATCACCAAGCTGATCCGCGACGAGGGGCCGAAGGGCGTCAAGACGCAGATCCAGGGCGACGAGATCCGCGTGACGAGCAAGAAGCGCGACGACCTGCAGGCCGTCATCTCGATGCTCAAGCAGGCGGACCTGGACGTCGCGCTGCAGTTCGTCAACTACCGCTAGGCGGGCGGCGGCTTCGGGGGCACCGCGGCCGCGAGCGTAACCTCACCGCGAAATTGCGCCCGATTTTTCGCATTGTCGTTACGCTCGCGCTCGACGGGCGATTACTGGCCCGGCCAACCGGTGGGTGCCTAATGTAGTGACCAGCCCCACAATGTGAGCGAGGTTCACGATGACCGTGACTCCCCAGGAAGCCGGCGCCCCGGTACCGACCGAGGCCGAGTACTCGGACGTCATCATCGTCGGCGCCGGCATCTCCGGCATCGACGCGGCCTACCGGATCAGCGAGCGCAACCCGCAGCTGACCTACACCATCCTGGAGCGGCGCGCACAGATCGGCGGCACCTGGGACCTGTTCCGCTATCCGGGCGTGCGCTCGGACAGCAGCATCTTCACGCTGTCCTTCCCGTTCGAGCCGTGGACGCGCAAGGAGGGGGTGGCCGACGGTGTCCACATCCGCGAGTACCTGGTTGCCACGGCGCGCAAGTACGGCATCGATCGTCACATCCGGTTCAACGCCTACGTCCGCTCGGCCGACTGGGATTCGGCCACCGACACCTGGACGGTCACCGTCGAGCAGGACGGCGCGCGCAAGCTTTACCGCGCCCGATTCCTGTTCTTCGGCAGCGGCTACTACAACTACGACGAGGGCTACTCCCCCGACTTCCCCGGTATAGAAACGTTCGGCGGCACGGTGGTACACCCGCAGCACTGGCCGGAGGACCTGGACTACACCGGCAAGAAGATCGTGGTGATCGGCAGCGGGGCCACCGCGGTCACGCTGCTGCCCTCGCTGTCGGACCGGGCCGCCAAAGTGACCATGCTGCAGCGCTCCCCGACCTACCTCATCTCGGCCTCCAAGTACAGCAAGGTCGCCGCCGCCGCGCGGAAAGTGCTGCCCCGCAAGCCGGCTCATCTCGTCGTCAGGATGTACAGCGCGCTCACCGAGGCGGTGTTCTTCGCCCTGTCGCGCAAGGCGCCGGGGCTGGTGCGGTGGCTGCTGCGGCGCAAGGCGATCAGTAGCCTGCCCCCCGGCTATGACGTCGACACCCACTTCAAGCCGCGGTACAACCCGTGGGACCAGCGGATGTGCCTGATCCCCGACGCCGATCTGTACAACGCCATCACCGCCGGCCGCGCCGACGTGGTCACCGACCACATCGACCATTTCGACACGAGCGGCATCGCGCTGAAATCGGGCGCGCACCTCGACGCCGACATCATCGTCACCGCGACCGGCCTGCAGCTGCAGGCCCTGGGGGGGACGGCGATCAGCCTGGACGGCAACGACGTCAAGACCAACGACCGCTTCGTCTACAAGGCGCACATGCTCGAAGACGTGCCCAACCTGTTCTGGTGCGTCGGCTACACCAACGCGTCGTGGACGCTGCGCGCCGACATCACCGCTCGGGCCACGGCAAAGCTGCTGGCGCACATGGCCGCTCACGGCTACACGCACGCCTACCCGCATCGCGGCAACGAGCCGATGACCGAGAAGCCGTCGTGGGACATCAACGCCGGTTACGTGTTGCGGTCGGTGCACGCGTTGCCGAAATCGGGCACCAAGCGGCCGTGGAACGTGCGGCAGAACTACCTCGCCGACGCCATCGATTACCGCTTCGACCGCATCGAGGAGGCGATGGTGTTCGGGCGGGTTTCCGATCGGGAGGCGTTGGCGGGCTAGGGCCGGCGCTCGGCCGGCTCACCCGGCAGAGATCTGCTTCCCGCAGTTCGGGCAGAACCTTTCGGCGGGATGGTGCTCGGCGCCACAGCCCGCGCAGAAGTGGGGTTCGGCTGCCGTCGACGGTTGTGCAACGGCTATGCCCGCAGGCTGCGCGGCGCCGGGCGGTTCCGGCGTGCCCGGCACCGGCGCCGGTGCAACGGGCGGCGCGGGCTGCGGGGCGAAGGGTCCGGCTTGCGGCCCGCCCGCCGGGAACTGCCCGCCCGGGACCGGCTGGAAGCCGGTCACCCCGGCTGGGGCCGGCCGCCGCCGACGGGTTGTCACCACCACCAGGACGACACCGGCGCCCACGGCGAGCAGCAGCGCAACGCCGCCCAGGAGGTACCACCGCGATTTCGAGCTTCCAGACGCCGACACATCACCGTACTGCGCCCGCAGATTGACCGCGTTCGTCTTCAGATCGGCCACCCCGGGATAGTCGGGTGACATCGACAGGGCCTGGTCGAAATGTTTGATCGCGTCGGTGTAGTGACCCGTGTAGTACGCGTCGAGCCCTTTGCGGTAGGACACGTCGGCGGGCCCGAGCGTCGCCTTGACACCCTTGCCCGCCAGGACCGCGGCCAGGCCGTCCGCGGGCGCGATGAAGTTGAACGCCTGCGGCTCGCCGGTGGGGCCGAAGCTGTTGAGCCCGATCACCTTGCCGTTGAGCTCGATGGTCGGGCCGCCGCTCATGCCCGGGGACACCGCCGCATCGATCTCATACTCCGGAATGGTTCCCATGGAGGACTTTTTGCTGACCTTGCCGCTCTTGTTCGTCGGGTCCAGGGAGGGATCGGTGACACGCTCGGTGCTCCCCGGGAATCCCACGGCGAGAACCGAGGTGCCGATGTTGACGTCGGCGTCGGTGGCCAGCTCGGACGACGGCATATTGTGCTTCTCCACCTTCAACAGGGCGACATCGCCCTTCTCGAGGGGCTTGAAGTCGACGACGTTCGCGGGCATCTTGCCGGCGACCTTCGTCCCGGTGCCGTACAGGAGCGTGATGCTGATCTCGGGGCCCCGGTCGGCGGTGGTGCCTTCAACGTGCGCGTTCGCGCGCAGCCATTCCACCGCCCGCTCGGGATCCGCCGCCTCGGGCGAGTCCGGGAATTCGGCGATGTAATCGGCGGCGGCATGCCTGAGGATCGCGCTCTTGGCTTCCTCCGGGTCGACGCAGTGGCCGGCGGTCGCCACCCAGCCGTCGGGATTCACGACGAAGGCGGTGCAGCCCCAGGCGGCATCGAAGGCCCTGTTGACGTTGGGTTCGCTGTAGTGCGGCAGGAGGTCGCCGTTGGGTAGCCGGACCCACCCGGCGGCTTCGGCGGCGAAGTACATCACGGCGGGCCGGATCATGGCCGCCGCCCTTTCCTCCGGGTTGGTCTGCGGGCGACCGCCATCGGCGGACGCGATGCCTGGCGACCCAAGCAGCGAGAGGGCAGCCGCAGACAGCAAGGCCAAGCTGCGGCTCGGCAGGCGCCTCTTGGTCACGAGGCCGGCTCGGCGGGACATGGCTTCTCCTTGATGGTTGTTGACCATGACGATCCGATGCGGCACACCGCGGGGCTAGGGACAGAAGTCCCCGGCTGCCGGGCCATTGGTTCGTGAACTGCTTCTAAATCGTTGGTGTCGGCAATACGCTGATCGCCATGGCGGCACAGATGCGCGAACCCAACGTCGTTGTCCTCGGTGGTGGTTCCTGGGGAACCACGGTGGCGTCCATCTGTGCGCGCCGGGGACCGACGCTGCAGTGGGTGCGCTCGGAGGAGACCGCAAAGGACATCAACGAGAACCACCGCAACAGCCGTTACCTTGGCGACGACGCGGTGCTCAGCGACACCCTGCGCGCCACCTCCGACTTCGCCGAGGCGGCCAACTGCGCCGACGTCGTGGTGATGGGCGTTCCCTCCCACGGGTTCCGGGGCGTGCTCACCGAGCTGGCCAAAGAGCTGCGGCCCTGGGTGCCGGTGGTGTCTTTGGTCAAGGGACTCGAGCAGGGCACCAACATGCGGATGTCGCAGATCGTCGAGGAGGTGCTGCCCGGTCATCCGGCGGGAATCCTGGCGGGTCCGAACATCGCGCGCGAGGTCGGCGAGGGCTACGCCGCGGCGGCGGTGCTGGCCATGCCCGACCAGCATCTGGCGACCCGGCTGTCCGGGCTGTTCCGCACCCGGCGTTTCCGGGTCTACACCACCGACGACGTCGTCGGGGTGGAGATGGCGGGGGCGCTGAAGAACGTCTACGCCATCTCGGTCGGGATGGGCTACTCGCTGGGCATCGGGGAGAACACCCGGGCGCTGGTGATCGCCCGCGCCCTGCGCGAGATGACCAAGCTGGGGGTGGCCATGGGCGGCAACCCCGACACCTTCCCCGGCCTGGCCGGCCTGGGCGACCTCATCGTGACGTGCACCAGCCAGCGCAGCCGCAACCGGCATGTGGGTGAGCAACTGGGCGCCGGCAAGCCGATCGACGAGATCATCGCCTCGATGAACCAGGTCGCCGAGGGCGTGAAGGCCGCCAGCGTGATCATGGAGTTCGCCAACGAGTTCGGACTGAGCATGCCGATCGCCCGCGAGGTCGACGCGGTGATCAACCACGGTTCGACCGTCGAGGAGGCCTATCGCGGCCTGATCGCCGAAGTCCCGGGCCACGAGGTGCACGGTTCGGGCTTCTGAGCTGGCCGTGCGGCGACGCGGAATTTAAATCTTTGCGTTCCATATGGGCTTGACCCATCGGCTTGACCCGGCGTTTGCCAGCAAAATACCGTCGACGAAGCAGCCAGGGGTTCCCGGCCGCGGCTCCATGGGTCCGGACGGGTTATAACTTGCTGTGCGCCAAGGTGTTACGCCGACGTAATACAGCGCCACTCGGGGCGGATATCGGAACATCCCCCGCTAACTCCTAACGAGGGACGAGACCGATGCAGGACATCGAACAGCTCGGCAATCAACCTCAAGGCCACGGCACGCACGCGCGCAAGGACAGGGTGCGATCGATCATCCGCCACGACCTGCCTTCGTCGCTCGTGGTCTTCCTGGTCGCACTCCCGTTGTCCTTGGGCATCGCGATCGCTTCCAACGCCCCGGTGCTCGCCGGCCTGATCGCCGCGATCGTCGGGGGCATCGTGGTCGGCGCCATCGGCGGGTCACCGCTGCAGGTCAGCGGCCCCGCCGCCGGGCTGACCGTCGTCGTCGCCGACCTGGTCTCCGACTTCGGTTGGGGCGTAACGTGTTTGATCACCGTAGCCGCGGGCGCGCTGCAGGTGTTGTTGGGACTCAGCCGCGTCGCGCGGGCGGCCCTCGCGATCTCACCGGTGGTCGTGCACGCGATGCTGGCGGGCATCGGCATCACGATCGCGCTGCAGCAGGCGCACGTGTTGCTGGGCGGAAAGTCCAAGAGCACAGCCTGGCACAACCTCATCGGGCTGCCGGGTCAGATCATCGGCGCGCATCGTCCCGGGGTCATCCTCGGCGTGCTGGTGATCGTCATCCTCGTCGGGTGGCGGTGGGTTCCGGCCAAGGTGCGCCGCGTTCCGGGCCCGTTGGTCGCCATCGTCGCCGTGACCGTGGTGTCGGTCGTCTTCCCGTTCCACGTGCGCCGGATCGACCTCGAGGGGTCGCCGCTGGACGCGCTGCAGCTGCCCGACCTTCCGCACGGCAATTGGGGCGCGGTTGCGATCGGAGTGATCACCGTCGCGCTCATCGCCAGCGTCGAGAGCCTGCTGTCAGCGGTGTCGGTCGACCGGATGCACAACGGGCCGCGCACCGACTTCAACCGGGAGTTGGTGGGACAGGGCGCCGCCAACATCGTCTCGGGCGCCATCGGCGGGCTGCCGGTCACCGGGGTGATCGTGCGCAGCTCGACCAATGTCAACGCCGGCGCCCGATCCCGGGCCTCGGCCCTCCTGCACGGCGTGTGGATCCTGCTGTTCACCGTCCCGTTCGCGGAGCTCGTCGAAGAGATCCCCACCGCCGCGCTGGCCGGACTGCTCATCGTCATCGGCGTTCAGCTGCTCAAGCCGGCTCACATCGAAACCGCAATGAAGCACGGCGATCTCGCCGTGTACGTCGTGACCTCGGTCAGCGTCGTCTTCCTCAACCTGTTGCACGGCGTGATGATCGGTCTGGCGCTGGCCATCGCGTTGACCGGTTGGCGGGTCATCCGCGCCAGGGTTGAGGCGAAGCCGGTCGACGACGAGTGGCAGGTGGTGATCGAGGGTGCGGCGTGCACGTTCCTGGCGCTTCCGCGGCTGACGCGGGTTCTGGCGTCGATCCCCAGCGGAAGCGTTGTCACCGTGGAGGTTTCGGTGCACTACCTGGATCACGCTGCGCATCAGGCGGTCAGCGACTGGCAGCGCCAGCACGAGGCCAACGGCGGCGCGGTCCGGATCCGGGGCAGGCTGGAGACGGGCCACGCGGCTCGCAGGGATGCAAGCGAGCTGATCGAACGCGAAAGACCCGGGGCCGCAGCCTGATCGGGCACCGGGCTAGCTAGTCCCACCCCGAGAGGCCGAAGGTCTCGCTCGGCGCCCGCCCGCTGAGTTTCTGGACTATCCATTGGTTCATCGGCACGCCCTGCTCGATGGCTTCCAGCGCGAGGCGGGCATGCAGCTGCGGTGAGGTTCTGACGAGGATTCTCCCACTGTAGCGGCGTTCGGAAAGCGGTTCGGGGGGCACCTCTCCGGTTTCTCGCAGGGCTTCCACGTGGACCTTGACAGCCTCCTCGATGGCGGCCACGGCCTGGGGCGCCGTCGGCGCTTCGCGCCTCATGTAGGGCAATTCAATGCATACGCCCAGGTATTCGTTGTAGTCGGGCAACCATTGCGCGCGGTAGGTGTAGCGGTCCACGCGGGACTTGATAGCACGGGCGATATCAAATCGGGGAGTCACTCATCCCCAGCTGAGGGGGCGTGCGGCGGGCGGGGTGGCGCGGGCGTCGGGCGGGTGGCCCGGCTCTCCAGACCATGTGGCTCACTCAAAATTTGATAGCGCGGGTGATATCAAAAGATCGGCAACCCACTCGTACCGCGGAGAGCGTCGACAGCTAGCCGCGCGCCATCGCCTCCAGCCGCCGGATGCGGTCTTCGATCGGCGGGTGCGTCGAGAACAGCGACCCGATTCGCTCGCCCGCCCGGAACGGGTTGGCGATCATCAGGTGCGCCTGGCTGGCGAGCTGCGGCTCCGGCGGCAGCGGGGCCATCTGCACCCCGCCGGAGATCTTGCGCAGCGCGGACGCCAGGGCCAACGGGTCGCCGGTCAGCACGGCGCCGGATTCGTCCGCCTGGTACTCCCGTGACCGGGATACCGCCAGCCGCACCACGGTCGCGGCGATCGGGCCCAGCAGCGAAACCAGCAGCAGCGCAAAGGGATTCTCGCCGTCGCGGTTACCGCCGAACATGCCGGCCCACATGGCCATGTTGGCCAGCGCGGTGATGATCGACGCCATCGCGCCGGCGATGCAGGAAATCAGGATGTCGCGATTGTAGACGTGGGAAAGCTCGTGACCCAGCACCGCGCGCAACTCACGCTCGTTGAGGATGCCCAGGATGCCGGTGGTGCAGCAGACGGCGGCGTTGCGGGGGTTGCGGCCCGTCGCGAAGGCGTTGGGGGCGTTGGTGTCGCTGATGTAGAGCCGGGGCATCGGCTGGTGCGCGGCGGTGGCCAGCTCGCGCACGATCCGGTACATCACCGGCGCCTGCAGTTCGGACACCGGTTGCGCGTGCATGGCCCGCAGCGCGAGCTTGTCGCTGTTGTAGTACGTGTAGATGTTCATCCCGACGGCGAACAGCACCGCCAGCAACATGGCCGTCCTGCCGAACAGCGATCCGACAAACACGATCAACGCGGACATACCGACCAACAGGGCGAAGGTCTTCAGCCTGTTGGCATGGGGATGCCAGGTCATCGGTGTCCTCCTCGGAGCACTCAGGAATTGACTACTACAGCCAATTGAACGCCCGAGATGGGTCGTTGGGTTCCGCAACCCGCTACCCGTGCCGGCTGATGGTGTAGTCGACCAGCGTTTGCAGCGCGCGCCGGCCGGCCACGTCGGGCAGAAGGGCCAGCTCGTCGCGGGCCTCGCCCGCATATTCGGCCAGCGTCTGCTTGGCCTTCGCCATGCCCGGGGACGCCCGCAGCAGGGCGAGGGCCTCGGCCACCGCGTCGTCGTCGTCGATCGGACCCGCCAGCAGCTCCCGCAACCGCGCCGCGTCGGGGCCGGGTTCGCGCAGGGCGTAGAGCATCGGCAGGGTGTGCACGCCTTCGCGCACGTCGGTGCCGGGCAGCTTGCCCGACTCGTGCGAATCGCTGTCGATGTCGATGATGTCGTCGGAGATCTGGAAGGCGGTGCCCACGATGCCGCCGAGGCGGCTCAGCCGCTCGACCTGCTCCGCGTCGGCGCCCGAGAACATTGCGCCGAACCGGCCGGCCGCGGCGATCAGGCAGGCGGTCTTCTCGTACACCACCTTCAGGTAGTGCTCGATCGGGTCCACGCCTTCGGCCGCGCCCGTCAGGCCGCGCGTCTCGCGCATCTGGCCCGTTACCAGCTGGGCGAACGTCTCGGCGATCAACCGCACCGCCTCCGGTCCCAGCAGGGAGACCAGCCGCGACGCCGTGGCGAACAGGTAGTCCCCGGCCAGGATCGCGATGTTGTTCCCCCATCGGACGTTTGCGGTGGGCGCGCCGCGGCGCACCTCCGCCTCGTCCATCACGTCGTCGTGGTAGAGCGTCGCCAGGTGCACCAGCTCGATGACCGCGCCGGCGATGGTCACATCGTGCGCCTCGGGGTTGGGCCCGATCTGGGCGGACAGCACCGTGAACAACGGCCGGAATCGCTTGCCGCCGGCCTTGAACAGGTGCGTCAGCGAGTCGGTCATCACCTCGTCGGCGCTGCGCAGCTCGGTGTCCATCAGCTGCTCGATCCGCCCGACGCCGTCACGCACGGCCGCCGCGAACGCGGCGTCGCCGAAGTCCACGCCCGCCACCACCGTCGCCGGAGTACTCACCCGACCAACATACTGGTGAGCGTGGAGACCAAAGCCGACCTGGTGGTCGTCGGAGCCGGGCCGGCCGGTTCGGCGGCCGCCGCGTGGGCCGTGCGCGCGGGCAACGACGTGCTGGTCATCGACTCCGCCAGCTTTCCGCGCGACAAGCCGTGCGGTGACGGGCTGACACCGCGCGCCGTCGCCGAGTGCGAGCGCCTCGGGCTGGGCGAGTGGCTGGACACCCGCATCCGGCATCGGGGCCTGCGGATGAGCGGATTCGGTGGCGAGGTGGAAGTCGGCTGGCCGGGCCCGTCGTTCCCCTCGACCGGCAGCGCGGTGGCCCGGCTCGAGTTGGACGACCGCATCCGTAAGGTCGCCGAGGATTCCGGCGCGCGGATGATGTTGGGAACGAAAGTCGTTGCGGTTCATCGTGACTCGTCGGGGCGCGTGATGTCGCTGACGTTGGCCGACGGCACGGAGGTGGGCTGCGGGCGGTTGATCGTGGCCGATGGGGCGCGGTCTTCACTGGGCCGCAAGCTGGGCCGGCGCTGGCATCAGGAGACGGTGTACGGCGTCGCGGCCCGCGGATATCTAGCCACCGCGCGCGCCGACGACCCGTGGCTGACGTCGCATCTGGAGCTGCGCGGACCCGACGGCTCCAAGGACAAAGTGCTGCCCGGCTACGGCTGGATCTTCCCGCTGGGCAACGGGGAGGTGAACATCGGCGTCGGGGCGCTGTCGACGTCGAGGCGGCCGGCCGATCTGGCGCTGCGACCGCTGATCGACCACTACACCGACCTGCGCCGCGACGAGTGGGGCTTCGACGGGCCCCCGCGGGCCGTGTCGTCGGCGCTGCTGCCGATGGGCGGCGCCGTGTCCGGGGTGGCCGGACCCAACTGGATGCTGATCGGCGACGCCGCCGCCTGCGTCAACCCGCTGAACGGCGAGGGCATCGACTACGGCATGGAGACCGGGCGGCTGGCCGCCGAGCTGCTGGACTCCTGTGGCCTGTCCCAAGACCTGTCGCAGGTGTGGCCGTCCCTGCTGCAGCAGCACTACGGCCGGGGGTTCTCGGTGGCGCGCCGACTGGCCCTGTTGCTGACCTTCCAGCGGTTCCTGCCCGCGACGGGGCCGGTCGCGATGCGCTCCCCCAGGCTGATGACGATCGCGGTGCGGGTGATGGCCAACCTGGTCACCGACGACGACGCCGACTGGGTGGCGCGGGCCTGGCGGGGCGCCGGACGGCTGTCCCGGCTGATCGATCGCCGGGTGCCGTTCAGCTGAGCGCCTTTGACGTGCGCAAAAGGCCAACGGGCCTGGTAGCGGCCGCCGACAATTTTCCGCACGGTTCGGGCGCGCGGTGTATAGTCCGGCTAATGAAGGGAACGAAGCTGGCTACTATCGGCGGCCTGGCCGTCACCGCCATCGCGCTGGCCGCGCCGGCGCTGGCCTCGCCGCCGCCGTCCAACGACTACGACGCCCCGTTCAAGAACACGGTCAACGGCTTCGGCATCTATCAGCCGCAGGACCAGTTGGCGTGGCTGGGCAAGATCACCTGCGACCGGATCGGCCGGGGCGTGGACGGTGACCCGTACAAGTCGGCCAACTTCATCCAGCGCAACCTGCCGCGGGGCACCACCCAGGGCCAGGCGTTCCAGTTCCTCGGCGCCGCGGTCGACCACTACTGCCCCGACCAGGTCGGCTTCGTGCAGCGCGCCGGTACGCACTAGCTCGTTCTCAACGCAGGGGCTTATAGCCCGCGTGTAGTGCGACGATGCCGCCGGTCAGGTTGCGCCACCGCACCGCCGCCCACCCCGCCCGGGCTATCTCGCGCGCCAGGCTCGCCTGGTCGGGCCACGCCCTGATCGACTCGGCCAGGTAGACGTAGGCGTCGGGATTGCTGGACACCGCGCGCGCCACCCGCGGCAGCGCCTGCATCAAGTACTCCTTGTAGGCGGTGGCGAACAGCGCGTTGGTGGGCGTGGAGAATTCGCATACCACCAATCGGCCTCCCGGGCGCGTGACGCGCGCCATCTCGCGCAACGCCGCCTGCGGGTCGACGACGTTGCGCAAGCCGAAACTTATTGTGACAGCATCGAATACGTCGTCACCGAACGGCAGCCTGGTGGCGTCGGCGGCAACTTTCGGCACGTGGCGGGCCGCACCCGCCGCGAGCATACCGACCGAGAAATCGGCCGCCACACACCAGGCCCCCGACTTCTGCAGCTCGACGGTGGATACCGCGGTGCCCGCGGCCAGGTCCAACACCTTCTGGCCCGGCCCGATCGTCAGCGCCGAACGGGTGGCCTTCCGCCAGTACCGGTCCTGCCCCAGCGATAGCACGGTGTTGGTCACGTCATAGCGGCGGGCGACGCCGTCGAACATCGACGCGACGTCCCGGGGGTCCTTGTCCAAGGCCGCGCGACTCATGGTGGAGACGCTACCGGCTGGATAACGGACCACTCGCTTTCGCCCCCACGCGTGTGAGCTCTCGGGGAATTACGTGGCGACATCGGCGTTGCAACACTGCGTGACTCAAAAAGTTTGGTTTATCACCGGTACATCGCGCGGTTTCGGACGGGCGTGGACGGTCGCGGCGCTGGAGCGTGGCGACAAGGTGGCCGCCACGGCGCGCAACACGGCGTCACTGGACGACCTGGCCGGGAAGTACGGCGACGCGCTGCTGCCGATCCGGCTGGACGTCACGGATCGAGACGCCGACTTCGCCGCGGTCAAGCAGGCACACGACCACTTCGGTCGTCTGGACATCGTGGTGAACAATGCCGGCTACGGGCAGTTCGGGTTCATCGAGGAACTCTCCGAGCGGGACGCACGCGATCAGATCGAGACGAATGTCTTTGGGG
Organism: Mycobacterium sp. E3247; assembly: GCF_001667785.1. Lineage (NCBI taxonomy): Bacteria > Bacillati > Actinomycetota > Actinomycetes > Mycobacteriales > Mycobacteriaceae > Mycobacterium > Mycobacterium sp. E3247. The sequence goes on from NZ_LZJG01000061.1 coordinate 42,381, forward strand.
CGCTGTGGATCACCCAGGCTGCGCTGCCGTACCTGCGCGAGCAGCGCAGCGGGCACATCATTCAGGTGTCCTCGATCGGGGGCATCACCGCGTTCCCCTTGGTCGGCATGTACCACGCGTCCAAGTGGGCGCTGGAAGGCTTTTCGCAGGCGCTGGCCCAGGAGGTCGCCCCGTTCGGCGTGCACGTCACGTTGATCGAACCGGGCGGTTTCGACACCGATTGGGCCGGAGATTCGGCCAGGCACGCAGGCCCCCTGCCGGCGTACGACGACGTGCGCGCGGCCGTCCAGGCGGAACGCAGCAAGCGGTGGGCCAGCCCGGGCAACCCGGAGGCGTCCGCAGCCGCGCTGCTCAAGGTCATCGACGCCGAAAATCCGCCGCTGCGAGTGTTTTTCGGCTCGTCGCCGCTGGGAACCGCTAAGGTCGACTACGAGAACCGACTGCGCACCTGGGAGGAATGGCAGCCCGTCGCCGAACTGGCGCAGGGCTGAGGCGTCAGCTCACTCGCCTTGCGCGTACCGCTTGGCGAACACGCGCCGTCGGGCGAACGGCGATAGCACCGCCTCATAGTGGCCGAGCAGCTCGTCACAGATGACCGGCCAACTACGGCCGAGCACGCTGCGCCGGGCGGCCAGTGCGTAACGCTGCCGTTCGTCGATCAAATGGGTGACGGCCGCAGGCAACTTCGTCTCGAACTCGTCGACGCCCAGTAACAAACCGGTGCGCCACGGCGTGACGAGGTCACGTGGGCCGCCGGCGTCGGGGGCGATCACCGGCAACCCCGACGCCAGCGCTTCCTGCACGACTTGGCAAAATGTCTCGTGCTCGCCGGGATGCACGAAGACGTCCATGCTGGCGTATGCCGCCGCGAGTTCGTCACCGTACAAAGCTCCGGTGAAAACCGCTGTGGGCATGGCCTTTTGCAGCTTGGCGCGGTCGACACCGTCACCGACGATGACGAGTTGCAACCCGTCCCGCGCCGCCAGCGGGATCAGCCGCTCGACGTGCTTCTCGGGCGCCAGCCGGCCCACGAAGCCGACGATCGGCTTGCCCTGTGGCGACCATCGCCGCCTGAGCTCCTCATCACGCGCCGACGGGGCGAACCGCAGCACGTCCACCCCGCGCGCCCAGTGGTGTACCCGCGGGAAGCGGTGTGCCACAAGCGATTCCATCGTCACGCTGGAAGGGGCCAGCGTGCGGTCGGCGAGACTGTGCAGATGACGGAACCAGGCCCACGCGGCGCGAGACGTCATGGGAATGCCATAACTGGCCGCGAAACCCGGCACGTCCGTTTGATACACGGCGACCGTCGGCACCCCCAGCCACCGCGCCGCCTTCACGCCGCCGTAGCCGAGCAGCGCCGGCGAGGCCAAATGCACGACGTGCGGGTCGAATCCGCGCAGCACCTTCACCATCCGCGGCATCGGCACACCGAGCGGCAACGTGGTCACCTTCGGGAACATCCGCGACGGAACCCGATGCACGCGGATGCCGTCGTAAATCCGGTCGGCCGGGACCGCACCGGGCGGGGTGTCCGGGGCGATGACGAGGGCTTCGTGACCCGTCCGGCGCAGGTGCTCGAGAACCCGGATCACCGAGTTGCTGACACCGTTGACTTCCGGCAGGAACGATTCGGCGACGATGGCAACGCGCACAACACCACGGTGTCAGCACCGACTTTCGACAAGGTTGCCTACGGGCATACGTCGTGCGAAATCTGCTGGTCGGACACCTCCGGGCGCCGGTCCAGCAGCTTATCGAGCAGCGCCAGGCCGATCAGCAGGAGCGTCGCCACCAGCCAGCCCACCACCGCGATGGAGCCCGCCGGGATGATGGCCAGCCCCGCGTTGCGGTGCTGCACGCGAACCAGATTGGGGTCGTTCTTGTTGTATTCGACGTAGATGCGCATGCCCGTGGCCAGATGCGACGGATACAGCACGCCGAGCTCCGGGCGATACGTGACCCGTTCGGGTGTGACGAATTCGATGGTGGAGCGCCGCGGGCCGGCGCTGAGCACCTCGGCCTGCGCCACCCCCATGTTGTGTTGGATCGCAAGGTCGTTACGCCAGGCGCCGGCGACCAGCAGGATCGACTGCAGGGTGACCAGGGCGGCCACGATGAGCACCGCAATGCGGGCCCAGCGCAACGCAATCCTGGGCCGGGTGCTCGGCGGTTGGTCGCTGCGGCCGTGAATCAGTATGTGCAGCAATCTCTTCGGGAAATTCACCGAGCCCTCACAGGGCCGCCTTGATCGCGGCGTGGAGCTGGCGCAGCGACGAGCGGTCGGCCTTGACCTCCAGCACCCGCATGCCGGCCGCGGGTTCGTCGAGGGCCGCGCTGAGCTGGTCGACCTCGATCTGCCGGCTCTCGACGTGATAGGCGCGGCACAGCGCCCCCACGTCGACGTCGTGCGGAGTGCCGAAGATCCGCGACGACACGTCCGAGAACCTCGGATCGCCCTGCTCGAGCAGTTCGAAGATGCCGCCGCCGTTGTCGTTGGAGACCACGATGGTCAACCGGCGCGGCGTCGGCTCGGTGGGGCCGATCAGCAGCCCGGAGCTGTCATGGACGAACGTCATGTCGCCGATCAGCGCGACGGTGCGCCCCTCGTGGGCCAACGCGGCGCCGATCGCGGTCGAGACGGTGCCGTCGATGCCGGCGACACCGCGGTTGGAGCGCACCCGGATGCCGTGGGTGTCGAGGCCGACCAGCGCCGCGTCGCGGACCGGGTTGGAGGCCCCCAGCACCAGCTGGTCACCGGGCCGCAGCGCGTCGGCCACGGCCGCCGCAACGTGCAGGCCCGTGGTGAGCGGGTGCGCCTCGAGCTGGCCGCGCACCGCGTCGATCGCGTGCCTGTTGACCTCCGCGCAGCGCCTCAGCCAGGCGGGATTCGGGGCGCCGGTGGTCACCGCCCGGGTGCCGGTGGCCTGTGAGTTGCCCGAGACGTCTGGCCAGCGCGGTCCGGTGGTCAACGCGTACACCGGGACCTTGGGGTCGGCCAGCAGCGCCGACACCGGCCTGTGCAAGGTGGGGCGGCCGAGCATGATCACCTGCTTGGGGCGCAGCAGCGGCAGGGCCAGGGGATGCAGGGGGTTGGCCGGCGCCGGGGCCGTCGGCTCGGCGACGGTCGGCAGCTCCGCGAGGTTGGGCTGGGCGCCCGCGCCGTGGCCGGCGATGACGACCGTGTCGGGCGTCAGGTCGATGTCCAGCGGCTGGTCGAACGTCACGGGCGGCGTGTAGGTCCACGGCAGCCCGCCGGGCCGTCCCTGGGGGATGACGGCGCCGTGCGGCTCGGGATCGGGCACCAGCGGTTCGCGCAGCGGGATGTCGAACTGCACGGGGCCGGCGTTGGCGGTGCGAGACCCCGTGGCGGCCACCAAGACCCGGCAGGTGGCCGATCGCCAGGTGGCGTTCAGGGCGTCCAGCCGTTCGGGGGCGTCCTCGGCCAGGCCGAGGCTGATGGCGGTGCGGACCTGGGTGCCGAAGTAGCCCAGCTGCTCCATGGTCTGGTTGGCCCCGGTGCCCAGCATTTCGTAGGGCCGGTTGGCCGACAGCACGATCAGCGGCACCCGGGCGTAGTTGGCTTCCACGACGGCCGGCCCGAGGTTGGCGACGGCGGTGCCCGACGTCATCGCGACACAGACCGGGGCGCCGGCGGCGATGGCCAGCCCGATGGCCAGGTAGCCGGCGGTGCGCTCGTCGATGCGGACGTGCAGCCGGATCCGCCCGGACCGGTCGGCGTCGGCCAGCGCGAACGCCAGCGGCGCGTTGCGCGACCCGGGGCACAGCACCACGTCGCGCACGCCGCCGCGGATCAGCTCGTCAACGACGACGCGGGCCTGTCTCGTCGAGGGGTTCACTCATACAGAGTGTCACAGCCGGCCAACCGGGTGCGTGGAGCAGCGGGGTCGGGACTTAGTTGCTGGCGAAGAACTTCAGCGCCGCCTCGTTGACGGCGTCCGGACGCTCGAAGAACCCGAGGTGGCCGGCGTCGGCGATCTGCACGTAACGGCCATTGGGCAGCGCGTCCGCGACCTCTCGGCCCAGGTAGGGCGGCGTCAACACGTCGTCGGAGAAGCCGATCACCAGCACCGGCGTCGTGATGCCGCGGTAGGCCGGCAACCGGTTGGTGTACGGGGCGATGTCCAGCTGACACCGCATTCCCGGGGTGGACTTGACCGGCCACATGGAGAACATCGCGATCCAGTCCGCGACCGCGACGTCGTCGTTGAGCGTCCTGTGCGAAAAGTTTTCCAGCAGGCGGATTTTCGCCTCGTACGAGCTCGGCACCTGGACACCGGCATCGGCCAGCTCGGCCTCCGCGTCGCGGAAGAACTCACGGGTCTTGTCCATGCGGCCGCGGGTGCCCATCAACACCGCGGAGCTGACGAGTTCGGGCCGGGCGAGCATGAGCTCCTGGGCGATGAACGCGCCCATCGACATCCCGACGATGCGGGCCGGGGCGGCGTCGAGCCCTTCGATCAGCGCCGCCGTGTCGGCGACCATGGTCTGCGTCGTGAACCCCTGGGCGTTCTCGGTGGCGCCGATCCCGCGGTTGTCGAAGGTGATCACGCGGTAACCGGCCGCCAGGAACGCGGGAAGCTGATACGGGTGCCACGTCCGACCGGCGCCGCCGTGACCGCTGATGAACACCACGGGCTCACCGGAGCCGCGGTCGTCGTAAGCCAGGTTGATCACTCCGACGACGGTACAAGCAGTCCGTGGCAGGCCTTGACCCGGTCGATCCACCATTGCCGCCGCTGCGCGGGCGCGGCCAAGGCGCGCAGCCGCGCCAGGTCGGGCGTGACCGGGCCCACCGGCAGGGCGCCGTCGATGGGCGGGGCGACGTCGGCCACGTCTTCGGTGAACAGCCCACCGGTGCCCAGGCCGCACGCGTGGTCCAACACCGGCAGGGCCGCCGCGGCGGCCAGCCCGGCGGCGATCCCCACCGCCGAGTCGATCGCGCTGGAGACCACGACCGGGATGTCGATCTGCGCGGCGATCGCCAGCATGGCCGAAATGCCGCCCAGCGGAGCGACTTTCAGCACGGCGATGTCGGCGGCACGGGCGCGGACCACGGCCAGCGGGTCGTCGGCCTTGCGGATGCTTTCGTCGGCGGCGATCGGCACGTCCGGCATGTCCGGCCGCAGGCGCAGGGCCGCGAGCTCGGCGACGGTCGCGCACGGCTGTTCGAGGTATTCCAGCGGGCCGTCGGCGATCAGGGCGGCGGCCGCCTGCACCGCCTGCTCCACGCTCCAGCCCCCGTTGGCGTCCACCCGCACGGTTGGTACGAGTCTGCGCACCGCGTTGACCCGGTCGACGTCGTCGGCCAGCGTCTGGCCGGGTTCGGCGACCTTCACCTTGGCCGTGCGGGCGCCCGGGAACCGGGCCAGCACCTCGCCCACCCGGGCGGCCTCAACGGCCGGCACGGTGGCGTTGATCGGGATGCGGTCGCGCCGCGGCGGCGGCGGACGGCGGTAGGCGGCCTCGATCGCCGACGCCAGCCAGTGCGCGGCCTCGGGCGGGCGGTATTCCAGGAAGGCCCCGAACTCACCCCAGCCCGCGGGCCCCTCGATCAGGGCGACCTCCCGGGTCGTGATGCCGCGGAACCGCACCCGCATCGGCAGCGCGACCACGTGCAGGCGGTCGAGCAAGTCCTGGGTGGATGGAATCACTCGCCGTAAACCTGGCGGCCGGCCAGATACGTCGCACGCACCTGCAGGTCGGCGATCTGCTCGGGCGGCACGGTCCGCGGGTCGGCGGAGAGCACCACCAGGTCGGCGTACTTGCCCACCTCCAGCGAGCCGGTCACGTCGTCGGCGAACAACTGCCAGGCCGCGTCGATGGTCTGCGCGCGGATGGCCTGCTCGACCGTCAACCGCTCCTCGGGTGCCAGCACCCGACCGCTGGGCGCCGTGCGGGTCACCGCGACGCTGATGTTGCGCAGCGGCTCCTCGGGCGTGACCGGGGGGTCGTTGTGCAGGGAGATGCGCATGCCGGTGGCCACCGCGGAACCCGCCGGCATCCAATGGGATCCGCGCTCGGGACCGAACAGGCCGTCGACCAGGATGTCGCCCCAGTAGTGGATCTGGTCGACGAAGATGCTGCAGGTGACCCCGAGGTCGGCGGCGCACTGCAGCTGTTCGGGCCGGATGGCGCCGACGTGCTCGAGCCGCAGCCGGTGGTCGGGGCGCGGGTGACGCTTGAGCGCCTCCTCGTACACGTCGAGGATGGTGTCCACCCCGGCGTCACCCTGCACGTGGCAGGCCATCGGCCAGCCCAGCGGGAAGTAGGCGCCGACGATCTCGCTGAGCTGCTCGCGCGTGTAGTTGGCGTGTCCGCAGGAGCCGGGCGCCACCCCGATGGTGCGGGTGGCGTCGGTGTCCAGGTACGGGAAGGACAGCGCGATGTTGCCCACCCACGGGGAGCCGTCCACCCAGATCTTGATGCCGACCTGGCGCAGCATGTCGTCGCCCTGACCGGGGGTGGCGTCGGTGTGCATCTGCGGGTTGGAGATCTCGTAAGTGCGCAGCCGGACGGTCAGCTCGCCGCGCAACTGCTCGACCAGCGGCCCGAACGCCGGGTCGAAGGCCATCTCCGAGCAGGTGGTGAGGCCGGCGCGGTTGAGCCGGGCGCATTCGGCGCGCAGCATCGCCGGGTAGTCGCTCGGCGCGATGGCGCCGGCCAGCAACGGAAACACCGCGCCGGTTTCCTCGGCGGTGCCGTCCAGGTCCCCGTGCGCGTCGCGGCCGAAGCGGGCGCCCTTGGGATCGGGGGTGTCCCGGGTCAGGCCTGCGTGCCGAGCCGCGTGCGAATTGAAGAAGGCCTTGTGCCCGGAATTGTGGATGATGATCAGCGGCCCGTCCGGCGCCATCTCGTCGAGCCAGGCCAGCGTCGGCCGGGGCAACCCGGGCTGCAGCAGCGGATCCCAGCCGTTGAGGAACGCGCCGGCTTCGCCCCGCTTGGCGACCTCGCTCCGGACGGCGGCGACGACGGCGTCGGCGTCGGCCACCGTCACGGGCCGGATATCGACGATCCGGTCCGATAGCGCCAGCGCCTCCATCAGCGGATGGCCGTGTGCCTCAACGAATCCCGGCATGACGCAGCCTCCACCTAACGAGCCGATGTCGACGGTCTGGGTGTCGGGGCCGACGAATCCCGCGACGTCCGACCGGCTCCCGACGGCGACGATGCGCCCGTCGGCGACGGCGAGCGCCTCGGCCGTGGGGCGTTTGTCGTCGACGGTGAGCACGGTCCCGGTGATGACGAGGTCAGCGTCGGCCATGAGAACGGATGCTAGTGCTCCGGGGTGCCATGGAGGGTCTGGCTGACCGGAATTGCAACACGTTCTAGTCTGGCCACATGAGTGACGAGCTGCTGCGCCATCCCATTCATTCCGGACACCTGACCGTCGGTGCGCTCAAGCGCAACAAGAACAAGCCGGTGCTGCATCTCGGCGACACCACGCTGACCGGCGGTCAGCTCGCCGAGCGCATCAGCCAGTACATCCAGGCGTTCGAGGCGCTCGGTGCGGGCACCGGCGCAACCGTCGGGCTGCTGTCGCTGAACCGGCCCGAGGTGCTGATGATCATCGGCGCGGGCCAGACCCAGGGTTACCGGCGCGTGGCCCTGCACCCCCTGGGCTCGCTGGACGACCACGCCTACGTGCTGGGCGACGCCGGCGTGACGTCGCTGATCATCGACCCCAACCCGATGTTCGTCGAGCGGGCGCTGGGCCTGCTGGAGAAGGTGCCCGGCCTCAAGCAGGTCCTGACCATCGGCCCGGTCCCCGAGGCGCTCGGCGATTCCGCGGTGGACCTGGTGGCCGAGGCCGCGAAGTATTCGCCCAAACCGTTGGTGGCGGCCGACCTTCCGCCCGATCACATCGGCGGGATGGCCTACACCGGCGGCACCACCGGCAAGCCCAAGGGTGTGCTGGGCACCGCGCAGTCGATCACCACGATGACCACGATCCAGCTGGCCGAGTGGGAGTGGCCGGAGAACCCGCGCTTTTTGATGTGCACCCCGCTGTCGCATGCCGGGGCGGCGTTCTTCGTGCCGACCATCATCAAGGGCGGCGAGCTGGTGGTGCTGACCAAGTTCGACCCGGCCGAGGTGCTGCGGGTGATCGAGGAGCAGAAGATCACCGCGACCATGCTGGTGCCGTCGATGATCTACGCGCTGATGGACCACCCCGATTCGCACACCCGCGACCTGTCCTCGCTGGAGACCGTCTATTACGGCGCCTCGGCGATGAACCCGGTGCGGCTGGCCGAGGCCATCCGCCGCTTCGGGCCGATCTTCGCCCAGTACTACGGGCAGTCCGAGGCCCCGATGGTGATCTCGTATCTGGCCAAGAAGGACCACGACGAGAAGCGGCTCACCTCCTGCGGGCGGCCCACCCTGTTCGCGCGCACGGCACTGCTGGACGCCGACGGCAACCCCGTGCCGCAGGGCGAGGTCGGTGAGATCTGCGTGTCCGGGCCACTTTTGAGCGGCGGGTACTGGAACCTGCCGGAGGAGACGGCCAAGACGTTCAAGGACGGCTGGCTGCACACCGGCGACATGGCCCGCGAGGACGAGGACGGCTTCTGGTTCATCGTCGACCGGGTGAAGGACATGATCGTGACCGGCGGGTTCAACGTGTTCCCGCGCGAGGTCGAGGACGTCGTCGCCGAGCACCCGGCCGTCGCGCAGGTGTGCGTGATCGGCACGCCGGACGAGAAGTGGGGTGAGGCCGTCACCGCGGTGATCGTGTTGCGGCCCGACCATCCCTCCGACGAGGAGTCGGTGGCGCGGGTGACCATCGAGATCCAGTCCGCCGTCAAGGAGCGCAAGGGTTCGGTGCAATCGCCCAAGCAGGTGATCGTCGTCGAGTCGGTGCCGGTGACCGCTCTGGGCAAGCCCGACAAAAAGGCCGTGCGCGCCCAGTTCTGGGAGGGCGCCGACCGCGCCGTCGGCTGAGCGGCTCTCGCCGAGCGTGAAATTAACTTCACGCTCGCGCCCAAGCGTGAAACTGGCTTCACGTTCGGGGCGCACTCACCCCAGCGACCAGCAGGTCGAGCATGCGGCCCGTCTGCTCCGGCGAGCCGCTGGCCAGGAAGATGCCGATGAGGCTGGACACCACGTCGTCGGCCCGCACGTCGGAGCGCAGGCTGCCGTCGTCGGCGCCGGCCCGCAACAGCAGGTCGACGGCGCCGACGATGCTGTCCCGAGTCTGGCTGGGCTGCATGGCACCCGAGTCGAAGATTGCGTGCAACGACTCGGCCATGCCGCGCTTGGCGGCCACGAAGGCGGCGTAACGATCCATCCAATTGCGCAGCGCGGTCTTGGGTGGATGCCGCCCGAGGAGCCGTTCGGCCGCCGCGGCCACCTCCGCGAGCTCGGCGCGGTAGATGGCCTCGACCAGCGCCTCCCGGTTCGGGAAATGGCGGTAGAGCGTGCCGATCCCGACGCCGGCCTCGCGCGCGATCGACTCCAGCGACACCGGCCGGCCTTGCGAGAACGCCGCCGTCGCCACCTCGAGCAGCCGCTCACGGTTCCGGCGTGCGTCCGATCGGATCTCTGCCAAAGCGGAGGCTCCTCCGTTTCTGCTACGCTCGAATAAGCGGAGGATCCTCCGCATCTTCTCCAGTCTGGCACGAGGGAGCACCATGACGGACAAACCACAACCCGGCGGTCTCGGCACCATCGGCACGTCGACCGTCGCACGCATGGGCTACGGCGCGATGCAGCTGTTCGAGGCGACGTCCGCCGACGACGCGGCCGTGGTGCTGCGCCGCGCGGTCGAACTCGGCGTCAACCACATCGACACCGCGTCGTTCTACGGCCCCGGCGAGGTGAACCGCCGGATCCGCGCCGCGCTGGCCCCCTACCCCGACGACCTCGTCATCGTCAGCAAGGTCGGCGCGCGATACACCGGCGAAGAGCCGATACCCCTGGCCGCCGCCCAGAAGCCGGCGGAGCTGCGCGCCGCGGTCGAGGACGACCTGCGCCAGCTCGGCCTGGACCGCATCCCGGTGGTCAACCTGCGGCGCATGGACCTCGGGCCCGGCGTGGCCGCCGAGGGCGACCAGGCCGTCGACCTCGACGACCAGCTCGCCGAGATCATCGCGCTGCGCGACGAGGGCAAGATCGGCGGCATCGGCATCAGCGCCGTGCCGCTCGACGTGGTGCGCCGGGCGTTGCCGGCCGGCATCGCCTGCGTGCAGAACGCCTACAGCGTGCTGGACCGTTCGCAGGAAGACACGCTGCAGCTGTGCGCGGCCGAGGGCATCGCGTGGGTGCCCTACTTCCCGCTGGGATCGTCGTTCCCCGGCTTCCCGAAGGTCGCCGACCATCCCGTGGTGGCCGAGATCGCCGGCGAGCTCGGCGTCACGGGCGCCCAGGTCGGCCTGTCCTGGCTGCTGTCCCACACGCCGAACACGCTGCTGATTCCCGGCACGCGATCCGTCGCGCACCTGCACGAGAATCTCGGCGCCGGAGACGTCACCCTCGGCGCCGACGCCATGGAAAGGCTGGACGCCGTCGGCACAACGGAGCCCCAGCCCCACGGGGTCGAGCCGTTCCAGAGGTAACGTCGCTGCCTATGGGAAGCGGCAAACCGATCAAGCCGCCGTGGTGGCTGAAGCCGGCCAACAAGGTGTTCATCCAGATGTCGCGGCTGGGACTGAGTTTCGGCGGCGAAAGCCCCGTGGTGCTGACCGTGACCGGCCGCAAGTCGGGCGCACCGCGCTCGACACCGGTGACCCCGATGACGGTTGACGGGCAGCAGTACGTCGTCGCCGGGTTCCCGGGCGCCGACTGGGTGGCCAACGCGCGGGCCGCCGGCGAAGCGACGATCGCGCGGGGGCGGCACGTCCAGAAGGTGCGGATGGCCGAGCTGGCCGCCGACGACGCCCGGCCGATCCTGCGCGCCTTCCCGGCCGAGGTGCCCACGGGCGTCGGCTTCATGAAGCGGGCCGGACTCGTCACCGAAGGCCGGCCCGAGGAGTTCGAGGCCCTGGCCGGCCGCTGCGCCGTCTTCCGCCTGGACCCGGCATAGGAGTTCAACCACCTTGACCGACAATCCCTTTGACGCGCAGTCCTGGCGGCCCGTCGCCGGGTTCGACGACCTGACCGACATCACCTACCACCGCCACGTCGAAGACGCGACCGTACGGGTGGCGTTCGACCGGCCCGAGGTGCGCAACGCGTTTCGGCCGCACACCGTCGACGAGCTGTACCGGGTGCTCGACCACGCCCGGATGGCCCCGGATGTGGGCGTGGTGTTGCTGACCGGCAACGGCCCCTCCCCCAAAGACGGCGGCTGGGCGTTCTGCTCCGGCGGCGATCAGCGCATCCGCGGACGCAGCGGTTATCAATATGCAAGCGGCGACACCGCGGACACCGTCGACCCCGCCCGCGCCGGGCGGCTGCACATCCTCGAGGTGCAGCGGCTGATCCGGTTCATGCCCAAGGTGGTCATTTGCCTGGTCAACGGCTGGGCGGCCGGCGGCGGGCACAGCCTGCACGTGGTCTGCGACCTCACCCTGGCCAGCCGCGAGCACGCCCGGTTCAAGCAGACCGACGCCGACGTGGGCAGCTTCGACGGCGGCTACGGCAGCGCATACCTGGCGCGCCAGGTGGGCCAGAAGTTCGCCCGCGAGATCTTCTTCCTCGGCCGCGCGTACACCGCCGAGCAGATGCACCACATGGGCGCCGTCAACGCGGTCGTCGACCACGCCGATCTGGAGAAGGAGGCGATCGCGTGGGCCGCCGAAATCAACGCCAAATCCCCGCAGGCGCAACGGATGCTGAAGTTCGCCTTCAACCTCCTCGACGACGGGCTGGTCGGCCAGCAGCTGTTCGCCGGCGAGGCCACCCGGCTGGCGTACATGACCGACGAGGCCGTCGAGGGCCGCGACGCCTTCCTGGAGAAGCGGCCGCCGGACTGGAGCCGGTTCCCGCGCTACTTCTAGCGTTCACAGCCCCAAGATCACCGGCCACCAACACCAGGTCGTCAGGATGGACAGCGGCACCCCGACACCGATCAACAAGGCGACGAGCTCGGGCTCGAGATCGTGCTCCATGGCGATGATGCTGGCGCCGAGCATCGGGGGCATCCCCATCTCCAGCATCGCCACCTTGGCGACGGGATCGTGCGCTTGCCCGAGGGCGCAATACATGGCCACCAAAGCCAGCGGAGCCACCAGCAGCCGATAACCCAGGCCGACGCTCAGTGGTGCGAGACGCCCGGCGATGTGGTCCAGCCGCAGGGCATAGCCCACCGCCGCCATCGCCAGCGGCGTCAGCGTGAGCGCCAGCGCGTCGATCACCTGGGTCACCCACGTCGGGCGATCGACATGATTGGTGGCGAAAGCGGCGAGGATGGCCAGGAAAGGCGGGAAGGTCACGATCCTCTTCACCACGTCACGCCAGTCGAGCCTGCTGGCGCCCGCGATCGACGCGACCGCGATACCCAGGGTGGAGACCGCCAGATAGGACCCGCACAAGTCGATCACCATGCCCAGAGCCATCCACTGTTCACCGGCGTACGCGGCGATCAGCGGGAGCCCCACGAACGAGGTGTTGCACCAGCCCCCGGCGAGCAGCAGAGCGCCGGTGCGTCGCCGCGACCATCCAAATGCACGGCTCAGGGGAACGATGACCACGACGGCAAGGGCGACGTCGAGCCACGGCGTTGCGGCGGCGAACCACCAGTCGTCGCTGACGCGCAGGTTGTGAACACTGTGGAAGGCCGCGGCCGGCAGCGCGATGTTGATCACCCAGCCGCCCAGCACGCTGCCGGCGTTGTCCGGTAGCCGTCCCGAGAGCCGCAACAGGAAACCGAGGATCAGACAGACCAGGACCAGTGCGATCTCCCGCATGCAGCCCGCTTCCTCCGGCAGCCCGGGCCGCGTGCCGACAAGAAGTAACCGACGGTCGGGGATCGTATTGAAGGGGCGATCGCCAAGCACGGCGGGGTAAGCCGCGCGCCACGCCCCTAGACTGCCCACCCGTGAGTAAAAGCCCGCTGCGCCGCTTCACCGATCAGCTCGTCCTGGCCAGCATGCGACCGCCGATGGCGCCGCAGGTGCTGGTCAACCGGCCCGCCATGAAGCCGGTCGAGCTCGAGGGCAAGCGCGTCCTGCTCACCGGGGCGTCGTCGGGCATCGGTGAGGCCGGCGCCGAACTGCTGGCCCGCGCGGGGGCAACGGTGGTCGTTGTCGCCCGAAGGCAGGAACTGCTCGACGCGCTCGCGGACCGGATCACCGCGGCGGGCGGCACCGCGCTGTCCATGCCGTGCGACGTCTCCGACATGGACGCGGTCGACGCACTGGTCGCCGACGTCGAAAAGCGGCTCGGCGGGGTGGACATCCTGATCAACAACGCCGGCCGGTCGATCCGCAGACCGCTGGCCGAATCGCTGGAGCGCTGGCACGACGTGGAGCGGACCATGGTGCTCAACTACTACGCGCCGCTGCGGCTGATCCGCGGGCTGGCGCCCGGCATGCTCGAGCGCAAAGACGGCCACATCATCAACGTCTCCACCTGGGGGGTGCTGTCCGAGGCGTCGCCGCTGTTCGCCGTCTACAACGCGTCGAAGGCCGCGTTGTCGATGGTGAGCCGCGTCGTCGAGACCGAGTGGGGCGGCAAGGGTGTGCACTCGACGACGCTGTACTACCCGCTGGTGGCCACCCCGATGATCGCGCCGACCAAGGCCTACGAGGGCATGCCGGCGCTGACGTCCGAAGAGGCCGCCGAATGGATGCTGACCGCCGCGCGCACCCGACCGGTGCGGATCGCGCCGCGGATGGCGATCGCCGCCAAGGCCATCGACACCTTCGGCCCCCGGCTGGTCAACACGCTCATGCAGCGGCAAAGGCTCCAGCCGAACCGCGCAGAGAGCGACTAGATCCCACCGCGACGTGATAGACACGACGTCATGGAGATCCTGGCCAGCCGGATGCTGTTCCGGCCGGCGGACTATCAGCAATCGCTGTCGTTTTACCGGGACCAGATCGGCCTCGCGATAGCCCGTGAATACCCCGGGGGCACAGTGTTTTTCGCCGGCCAGTCGTTGCTGGAGCTCGCCGGCTACGGCTCACCGGACCACTCCCGCGGCCCTTTCCCGGGCGCGCTGTGGCTTCAGGTCCGCGACATCGAGGCGACCCAGGCCGAGCTTCGCGGCCGGGGCGTGGCGATCGCCCGCGAAGCGCGCCAAGAACCCTGGGGTCTCTACGAAATGCACGTGACGGATCCCGACGGCATCACGCTGATCTTCATCCAGATCCCGCCGGACCACCCGCTGCGCCGCGACACCCGCGGTGATCAGGCGGAACGGCCGGTTAACTAAGGGCTAACATCTGACGACAAGTCGAGGTACACCCGCAATTCGACTGGTCCACCGTTCGACAATCGAATCTCCCAACTACGAGAATCAGGCGCTGTGAACATCCAATTGTTCCTCCTCAGCATTGTCGTAATCACGGCACTCGCTTTCGATTTCACCAACGGCTTCCACGACACCGGCAACGCGATGGCGACCTCTATCGCCAGCGGCGCGCTCAAGCCCAAGGTGGCGGTCGCGCTATCCGCGGTGCTGAACCTGGTGGGCGCGTTCATGTCGACCGCCGTCGCCGCCACGATCGCCAAGGGCCTCATCGACGGGCACATCGTGACGCTGGAGCTGGTGTTCGCCGGCCTGGTCGGCGGCATCGTGTGGAACCTGCTGACCTGGCTCCTCGGTATCCCGTCCAGCTCGTCGCACGCACTGATCGGCGGCATCGTCGGCGCCACGATCGCCGCCGTCGGTGGACACGGGGTGCTCTGGAAGGGCCTGGTGTCCCACGTACTCATCCCGGCAGTGGTGGCTGCGATCCTGGCCATCGCCGTCGGGGCGATCGCGACCTGGCTCGTGTACCGGATCACCCGTGGCCTTGAGACTGGACGCACCGAGGCCGGGTTCCGGTACGGCCAGTGGGGCTCGGCGTCGCTGGTTTCGCTGGCGCACGGGACCGGCGACGCGCAGAAGACGATGGGCATCATCTTTCTGGCGCTGATGTCTTACGGCTCGATCAGCCGGAACGCCGCCATGCCGCCCCTTTGGGTCATCGTTGCGTGCGCGCTGTCCATGGCGGCGGGCACCTACCTGGGCGGCTGGCGCATCATCCGCACCCTGGGCAAGGGGCTGGTGGAGATCCAGTCGCCGCAAGGCATGGCCGCCGAGTCGTCCTCGGCCGCGGTCATCCTGCTGTCCACCCACTTCGGCTACGCGCTGTCGACGACGCAGGTCTGCACGGGTTCGGTGCTGGGCAGCGGGCTGGGCAAGCCCGGCGGCGAGGTGCGCTGGGGCGTGGCCGGCCGGATGGGCGTCGCCTGGCTCGTGACGCTGCCGCTGGCCGGTTTGGTCGGCGCGGTCACCTATTGGATCGTCCACCTGATCGGCGGTTACCCCGGCGCCATCGTCGGCTTCGGATTGTTGGTCGCGACGTCGGCCGCCATCTACATCCGGTCGCGCAAGGTCAAGGTCGACCACAACAACGTCAACGCCGAATGGCAGGGCGACCTGACCGCCGGGCTGCAGGATGCCGCCGAGCATCAGCCGCCATCCGACGTGCATCCGACGAACGGCAGCGGCGCCGCCGGCCGGTACGACTCCGACGACCCCACGATGAAGGCGAACGCCTGATGAGTCACTTCAGCGACTGGTTCAACTACCAGGCATCCCTCAAGATCCTGATCTTCTCCATGCTGGCCGGAGCCGCGTTGCCGGGGCTGTTCGCCCTGGGGCTGCGATTCCACGCGGTCGGCGCCGGGCAGGTCACCACCGATGGCAGCGCGCCACAGAAGAACCCGGCGCTGCTCGCGATCGCCTGGCTGATCTATGCGGTCGTGCTGCTGGTGATCGTCTTCGCCCTGCTGTACATCTCCCGCGACTTCATCGCCCACCACACCGGCACGGCGTTCCTCGGAGCAAAACCCAAGTAGCATCGATTGATGCCCACCGCGTTACCGCGCCGTACACCGGGGGGAACAGCGTGAACGGATTTCTCAACTCGATCGTCTCGTGGCTGCGAGCGGGATACCCGGAAGGGATCCCGCCGACGGACACCTTCCCGGTGCTCGCGCTGCTGACCCGCCGGCTGTCCCATGACGAGGTCAAAGAGGTGGCCTGCGAGCTGGTCCGGCGCGGCGAGTTCGACGACGTGGACATCGGGGTGCTGATCACCCAGATCACCGACGAGCTGCCGACACCCGACGACGTCGAGCGCGTCCGGGTCCGGTTGGCGGCCGTCGGCTGGCCGTTCGACGACGCGGAGCAGGCCGAGGACCCCGCATAGCCGTACTGCGCGCCCTCACCGTCCCGCCGGGCTCGGCCGTATCGACGCTGTTACCCGCCCTGGAACGGGTGCTCGACGCCCGCGACCCCGCACTGGTCGCCCTCGACCCCGCCTCGGACGCGCTGCGGGCGGCCCTGCGGGTCGGCGAAGAGATCGACGACGACGTGGCCCTGGTGGTGACGACGTCGGGGACCACGGGTGCGCCCAAGGGGGCCCTGCTCACCGCGGCCGCGCTGACGGCCAGCGCGACGGCCACCCATAACCGCCTCGGCGGGCCGGGCAGTTGGCTGCTGGCCTTGCCGCCGCATCACATCGCCGGGCTGCAGGTGCTGGTGCGCAGCGCCCTCGCCGGCTCGACGCCCGTGGAGCTGGACGTCTCAGCGGGCTTCGACGTCGCCCAATTGCCCGCCGCGACAAGGCAATTGGCATCCGGGCGGCGATACACGTCGCTGGTAGCCACGCAGCTGGCCAAGGCGCTGACCAATCCGGCGGCCGCCGCCGCCCTCGCCGAACTGGACGCCGTCCTGCTCGGCGGCGGACCGGCCCCGCAGGGCGTGCTCGATGCCGCGGCGGCGGCCGGCGTCGCCGTGGTCCGCACCTACGGCATGAGCGAGACCGCCGGCGGCTGCGTGTACGACGGCGTGCCGCTGGACGGCGTCCGGGTCCGGGTGACCGACGGCGGGCGCATCGCCCTCGGCGGCGCGACCCTGGCGAAGGGCTACCGCAACCCCGTGCACCCCGACCCGTTCGCCGAGCGGGGCTGGTTCCGCACCGATGACCTCGGCGCCCTCGACGGGGCTGGCGTGCTGACCGTGCTGGGCCGCGCCGACGACGCGATCAGCACGGGTGGGTTGACCGTGCTGCCGCAACTGGTCGAGGCCGCGCTGGGCAGCCATCCCGCCATCGGGGACTGCGCGGTTTTCGGCCTCGCCGACGACCGGCTGGGCCAGCGGGTGGTGGCCGCGGTCGTGGTGGCCGCGGGCCGCCCGGCGCCGACCCTGGACGCGCTGCGCGCTCATGTTGCACGCACCCTGGACGCCACCGCCGCTCCGCGCGAGCTGCACATCGTCGACGCGCTGCCGCGACGCGGCATCGGCAAGGTCGACCGCATGGCGTTGGTGCGCCGCTTCGCCGGTTCGGCCGGTCAATAGGCTGGTCGACCGTGAGGGTGGCACGTCGGGAGGCAGCGGCCGTCGGGGTCGGGGCGGTGCTGGTGGTGGCGGCGTTCGTGTTGCCGCGGCTGCACTGGGGCGTCCGGCCGCGCACCGATGTGGGGCAGGAGCGATTCGGCACGCACACCGGGGCCCCGCCGATTTTCGGTGCCTGGGAGGTCCACGCCAGCTGGGGCACTGGGCCGGCCATCGCCATCGCGGTGGCCGCGGTGGTCTGGGGACCGATTCTGGCGCAACGCCTCTCGTGGCGGGTGTTGACGCTGGGCACGTGGGCCACCGCCTGCGGATGGGCATTCGCGCTGGCGATGATCGACGGCTGGCAGCGCGGCTTCGCCGGCCGGCTGACCACCAGGGACGAGTACCTGTCGCAGGTGCCCGGCATCACCGACATCCCGGCCGCGGTGCGCACGTTCGCCAGCCGGATCGTCGACTACCAGCCGAACTCGTGGACCACGCACGTCTCCGGGCATCCGCCCGGCGCGCTGCTGACGTTCGTCTGGCTCGACCGGATCGGCCTGCACGGGGGCGCCTGGGCCGGGCTGCTGTGCCTGCTGGTCGGGTCCAGTGCGGCGGCCGCGGTGCTGATCGCCGTCCGCGCGCTGGCCGACGAGCAGACCGCGCGCCGCGCCGCACCGTTCGTCGCCGTCGCGCCCACGGCGATCTGGGTGGCGGTGTCGGCCGACGGGTACTTCGCCGGCATCGCCGCATGGGGCATCGCGCTGCTGGCCCTGGCGGTGCACCGGCCGGTCCGGTTCCCCGTGTGGGCGGCCGCCGGCGCGGGCCTGCTGCTGGGCTGGGGCGTGTTCTGCAACTACGGGCTGATGCTGATGGGGCTGCCGGCCGTGGCGGTGCTGGCGTCGGCCGCCGACTGGCGAGCCGCGCTTCGGGCGCTCGGCCCGGCGACGCTGGCCGCCGTGGCGGTGGCCGTGGCCTTCGCGGTCTCGGGGTTCTACTGGTTCGACGGCTACACCCTTGTGCAGCAACGCTATTGGCAGGGCATCGCCAAGGACCGGCCGTTTCAATACTGGAGCTGGGCCAACCTGGCGTCCGTCGTGTGTGCGATCGGGTTGGGCAGCGTCGCCGGGGTCACCCGGGTGTTCGACTGGGCGGCCATCCGGCGCCGCTCCGGGTTCCACCTGCTGCTGCTGGCCGTGCTGGCCGCCATCGCCTGCGCGGATCTGAGCATGCTCAGCAAGGCCGAGGTCGAGCGGATCTGGCTGCCCTTCACCATCTGGCTCACCGCGGCGCCCGCGCTGCTGCCCGTCCGGTCACACCGGCTGTGGCTGGCGCTCAACGCCGCCGGCGCCGTTGCGCTCAACACCCTCATCGTCACGAACTGGTAGGCGCGGCTACAGGCCGGCCGCGCGGGTGAACCTGGCGAAACGACTGGCCTGCCCGCACGCCTCGCGCACCGCGGCAACGTCGTCGAGCACGTCGATGTCGGCCAACCGCGGCACGGGCGTGACGTGGATATCATTGTCGCGCAACGCTTTCAGGGTGAGCTCCCCGGTGTCGGGCTGGGACATCGGGACGGTGCGCAGGCATTCGGCCATGGCTGGCGCCGCCACGCCGAGCACCCACCAACCGCCGTCGTGGGCCAATCCCAGCACGGCCGGCGCCTCCAGCAGCCGGCGCGCGCAATCGGCCAGCAGCTCGGCGGTCACCTGCGGGGTGTCCATCCCGATCTGCAGCACCGGAAACCCGTCCGCGGCGTCGGCGTGGGCGTTGGCGAGCCGGTCCGCGAAGTCCTCGCCGCGCTGCGGAATCACGGTGAAGGACCGCAGCCGTCGCCGGATCTCGACCGCGCCGGCCGCGGAGTCCAGGTCACCGGTCATGGCGACCACCCGGTTGGCCACCGGCGCGGCGGCCACCGCGTCCAGCGTGTCCAGCAGCGCGGCCGCGGCGATCTCGGCGGCGACGGCGTCCCCGACGCTGGCCGCAAGCCTGGTCTTGGCGCGGCCCGGCTCCGGCGCCTTGGCGACCACCAGCAGCGTCACCGGCAGGACGCTCACGAGATCACCTTCCAGAAGTCGAGGATCGCGGTGATGCTCCCCCGCAGCGAACCGCTGACCTTCGACTTACCGCCCGTCCGGGGGCCGTAGCCGACGTCGAGTTCGACCACGCGCCAGCCGGCCGCGGCGGCGCGCACCAGGAGCTCGAGCGGATAGCCCGAACGCCGGTCGACGACGCCGAGGTTCAGCAGCGCCTCCCGCCGGGCCACCCGCATCGGCGCGATGTCGTGCACAGGCAGTCCGTGGCGGGTGCGCAGCCGCCAGCTCATCACCACGGTGCCGACCCGGGCGACCCAGGGCCAATGCAGTCCGGCCACCGGCCGGCGCCGCCCGACCACCAGATCCGCGCCCTGCTCGAGCGCGGCGACGAGCCGCGGCAGGTCGCCGCCATCCATGGAGCCGTCGGCGTCGATCACCGCCACGATCGGGGTGGTCGCGGCCACCACGCCCGCGTGCACCGCCGAGCCGTACCCGGCCCGCGGCTCCACGACGACCTCGGCGCCGTGCCGCCGCGCGACCCCGGCGGTGTCGTCGGTGCTGTTGTTGTCGACCACCAGCGCCCGGTATCCGGCGGGTATGCCGGCCAGCACGCCGGGCAGCGACTCCTCTTCGTTCAGACAGGGCAGCACCACCGTGACGGCGTCGGGCATGACGCCTCAGAACCCGCGATGGCTGCGCGGCTGCTGCGGGACGAGCGTCTCCTGCGAATGCGTGGGCGGCGCGGTCTCTTGCGTGTGCGGCGGCGGCGAGTAGGTGGTGGGGGGCTGCTCGTGCGAGGTCGGCGGCGGGGAGTACGACGTCGTCGGCGGGGAGTACGACGTGGTCGGCGGCGAATAGGAGGTTGTCGGGGGCGAGTACGAGGTCGTCGGCGGGCTGATCGACGTCGTAGGCGGGCTGATCGAAGTCGTCGGCGGGCTGATCGAAGTCGTCGGCGGGCTGATCGACGTCGTCGGGGGCTCGTAACTGGTCGTGGGCGGGGTGATCGTCGTCGTGGACGGCGGGTTGTACGGCGGCTGCGGGTAGCCGGGTTGCCAGCCCGGGAACGGAACGATGACCGGAACTGGAACGGGCACAACGGGATTCGGGTTGGGCACGCCCCCCGGGGCGCCGGGCTCCACCGGCGCGGCGGGCGCCGCCGGCGCCCCTCCCCCGGCGGGCGGCGCCACCTGTTGCGGAACGGCGGTGGGGGCCGGGAGGGTGCCTCCCTGGAACCCGGCGTTGGGCTGGTCGACCGGGGGCGGCGGCACCGGCGCCTGCTGCTGCGTCGGCAATAGCGGCATGAACTTGCCCGGAGCGGCGTTCTGGTGCCCGACGACGGGCTGTTGACTCGCGGTGGGACGGACGGCGATGGCGATCGCGGCGGCCAGGGACGCGAACCCGACGACGGCGAAGGCGATCACGGCGTTGCCGACCACCAGGGAGCGTCGGCTCAGGCGCGAGGGGATCGCCTCGGTCTGGTCGACGTGGTCGTAGTCGTCGAATTCGGGGCCGTACTCGTCGCCGGCGAACGGCTCGGCGTCATCCGCCATCGAATAGGCCAGCTGCGGCTCCTCCTCGGCCGGCGGCGGCACGACCGTCGTCTCGTCCCCGGTGAGCCCGGGCGCCATCGCCGTCTCGTCCCCGGTGAGCCCGGGCGCCATCGCCGTCTCGTCCCCGGTGAGCCCGGGCGCCATCGCGGTCTCGTCGCCGGTGAGCCCGACGGCCGGCGCCATCGCCGTCGCATCGGCACCGGCCGCGGCCGCCATCGCGGCGCCGCGGGCGACCGCGAACGCGGGTTCGTCGGCGACCTGCACCCGCATGGTCGACGACGCGTCGCGCAACTGGTCGGCAACCTGGGCCAACTCGGGCGAAGCCCCCACCAGGTACACCTCGCCCGGGGCATCCGGCCGGGCGCTGAGTTGGGCCATCATCGTGTTGAACGTCGCGGTGACGTCGCCGCCGGCGAGTGGCTCCCTGGCCAGCACGGTCGGGGGGGAGTTCTGGTCGTCGGCGGAGCCTGGCACCGACAACGTCGCCGTCGCGTCGTCCATCACCAGCACGGCGCCCGGCCGGCCCGCCGCGCGCATCAGGGCGGCCACGGCCTGCGACTCGGAGAGCACTGCGACGTTGGAAACACCGGAGTCTTGCAGCGCCTGGCGCAGCTGGCCGGCCCGCGGATCGTCGCTCCAGCACACGCGGGTGCCGACCAGCCGGTGATTCTCATCCGCCAGGAGCCGATTGGTGCCGACCACCGTCTCGGTGAGTTTTCCGACCGGGTTGTCCTCCAGGTTGACGACGGATTGGTCGATCACGTCGGCGCCCTGCGCGCCCGGCCCGACAAGCGCCAAGCGGGCAACGGGGCCCGTGACCGCGACCCCCAACACGACGTCCATCCCGGTTCTCCTTCGGCTGGTTACCCCACGACCAGCAATGTCCCGGCATCATTACACTTGCGATACCGTTGGCAGTATCAGTTATTCGGGCGACAAGGTTTGCCCATAGCGCAGCGTAACCAGCTTCTCGAACTACAGGACGGTCGCCGCGGAATCCGCCACGGCGTCCGAACGGAGAATATGTTCGCAAGCGAGCAGTGCGGCCGGCTCGGCAGGGCAATCACCCGCCGCGCAACCGAACCCGCGCCACAACCGACCGTCGTCGAATCCCGGGGGGCATGGTGAGCCAGAGCAGCGACGACGCCCCTACCGGCCCCATCGATCACGGGCAGGCGCAGCGAACCACTCGCATCATCCGGCCGGCCGCAGGCGATTTGACCCCGCCCGGGAATTCCACGCGACGCTGGCACGTCGTCAGCGATCTGACCGCCGTCGCGCTCCTGATCGTCGCCCTGTTGCTGCCGTGGAACCTGGACTTCGGCGTCGGGATTCCCGGCAGCAGCCCGGTTCTCTTCGCGGTGCTCGTCGCGGCGACCGCGCTGTCCGTCATCGCCGTCGCCGCGGCCGGTTCCTGGCGGTCGTCCGGTGCGCGGTTCAACCCCGCGGCGGCGGCCCGCCTTCGCCTGGGGCTCAACATCCCCTATGCGCTGCTGGTGCTGGCGTTCGTGGGATTCGACGCGTTCGAGACCGTCAAGTTCGGCGGCACGGTGAACGTGCCGGGCGGCGTCGGGCCGGGCGCGTGGGCCGGCATCGCCGGCTCCCTGCTGAGCGCGCAGGCGGCGGCCACCGGCGCCCGCTCCGGACCGGTCCCCGAGGGCGACGAGTACACCGGCTGGCTGAGGTCGGCCCGGGTCATCGGCTACGCGTCGATGCTGTTGGCGGTGCTCAGTTTTGGCTTCAACCTGTATTGGCGGGTGCGCTACGCGCTGCAGAACGTCGGCGGCGCAGCCGCGTTCGGCACGCAGAACGTCGCGGTGATCGTGACGGCGCTGGTGTACGGCGTGGTGGCGTTGGTCGCCGTGCTGGTCGCCGCCAGGTGGTTGCTGCGCGGCACCCGGGCCTCCCGGCTGGCCACCGTCGCGCTCGGCGCGTCGACGCTGGTCGCCGGGATCGGAGTGTGGATCCTGCCCGCGGGGCGGAACATCGACGCGTTCCACGGCATCGCGCAGAACACCTCGACCGCCGGGGTCGGCTTCGAGGGCTATCTGGCATGGGCGGCCGCCGCGGCGATCTTCGCACCCGGGACGCTCTTCGGTCACCGGAACACCACCGGGGCCGAGGAGGGCGCCTGGCGGGTGGCGGCCCGAAACGGCTTGCTGCTCATCGCCGTATGGGCCCTGGGCTCGATGGCGATGCGGCTGACGGATCTCTTCGTCTCCGTGAGCCTGAATTACCCCTTCTCCCGCTACGACAGCGTGGTGCTGGCGGCGTTCGACCTGGCCACCGCCGTCCTGGCGATCTGGCTGCGCGTCAACCTGGGCAAGGCCGCCCGCTCCGCGCGGCTGATCACGGCGCTGTGCGGGCTGGTCGCCACGCTGAGCGTCGCCCGCGTCGTGGTGGGGGTGGTGTTGGCGCCGCGGTTCGCGGATTCACCCAATTCGCCTGCGCAGCACCCGGTCTACGGCAACAACCTCGCCCAGCAGATCACCAGCACCTTCGACGTGACGCTGTGCGGCCTGGCCCTGTGCATCCTGGGGGCCGCCGTGGTCACCGGACAGCTGCGCGGCCGCCGCCTGCGACGCCGCCGTGCCGTCCCCGGGCCCGCCGTCCCGCCGCCCGGCGCTCCCGCCGCGCCCAGGGCGCGAGTCCCGGTGGGCCACGCGGCCGCGCCGTCGGCCACGGCGACCACGCGGATCGCCACCGGCCCGCGGATCTTCCGGGGCGACGACTCCGCGACGCGCCAGATACCCGTGCAGCGGCCCAAGATCTACCGGCCGCCGCAGGGGTAGGACGCTCAGCGCAGCGGGGCGAACGCGAATTCGCGCAGCCCCTCGGCCGGCTCGATGGCCGCGCGGAAACCCAACACCCGCTCCGCCCGCGACGGGTCGGCGACGATGTGGCGCACGTCGCCGCTGCGGTACTGGCCGGTGATCACCGGTGCGAGCCCACCGCCCCGCGCATCGCAGAGCGCGCCGGCCACCTGCAGGATCGACACCGGCCGCCCCGAACAGACGTTCACCGCGGTGAAGCCGTCCGTGTGCCGGGTGGCCGCGAGGTTGGCGGCGGCCACGTCGTCGACGTGGACGAAGTCCCGCATCTGGCCGCCGTCCTCGAAAACCCTTGGCGGCTTGCCCTTTTCGAGCGATGACCGGAAGATCGCCGCCACGCCGGAATAGGGGGTGTCGCGTGGCATCCCGGGGCCGTACACGTTGTGATAGCGCAGCGCCACCACCGAGCCGCCTGTCGCCTCCGACCACGCCAGCGCGTAATGCTCCTGCGCGGTCTTGCTGGCCGCGTACAGGCTGCGCGGGCGCAGCGCGGCGTCCTCGTCGACCAGGCGCCACTCGAGTTGCTCGCCCCCGGCCGGGCAGCGGTGTTCGAAGAGCCCGGCGTCCAGGTCGGCGCGCCGCCGCGGCAGCGGGTCGACGAGCCCGTGTCGCCCGCAGTGGTACCGGCCCTGGCCGTACACCACCATCGACGACGCCAGCACCAGGCGGCGCACCCCGGCGGCGAACATCTGCGCGAGCAGCACCGTGGTGGCGTAGTCGTTGTGACCGCCGTAGGCGGGGGCATCCGCGGCGTCCACGCCGGCCCCCACCATCGCCGCCTGATGACACACCAGGTCCACCCCGTCCAGCAGCGGCGCCAACGCGTCGGCGTCGCGGACGTCGACGCGGTGACAGCCCTGCGGCAGCACCGGATTCGGGCCGTGCGCGGCCGGCAGCAACGCGTCGACACCGACCACGTCGTGGCCCGCGGCCCGCAGCGCCGCGTCCACCCGCGAGCCGATGAAGCCTGCCGCACCGGTCAGCAACACCCTCATGGCAACTCGAGGGGCAGCGTGACGCCGGTGTGCGGCAGGCAGTGTGCGCAGTCGCGCTCGCCGGCAACGCGGCCGATCGCGTCGCGCACCAGCCCTTTGAACGGACCGATGTTCTTCTCGAATTCGGCGAACACCTCGACGGTCGTCACACCCTCGCCGGCCGCCACACCGGCGTCCAGGTCGGTCACCAAAGCGATTGCCGCATAGCACATTTCGAGCTCCCGAGCGAGCACCGCCTCGGGGTAACCGGTCATGTTGACCAGCGAGAACCCGGCCGACGCGAACCATTGGCTTTCCGCGCGCGTGGAGAACCGCGGGCCCTGGATCACCACCATGGTGCCGCCGTCGACCACCCCGGGCAGGCCGGTGACGGCGGCGCGCAGGGTCGGACAGTACGGGTCGGCGAAGTCGACGTGAACACCGCCGGAGTCGAAGTAGGTGTCGGGGCGGCCGCTGGTGCGATCCACCAGCTGGCCGGGCACCACGATGGCGCCGGGACCGTTCTCGGGTTTGAGGCTGCCGACGGCGCACGGGGCGAAGATGCGCCGGACCCCTAGCTTGCGCAACGCCCACATGTTGGCCCGGTAGGGCACCGTGTGCGCCGAGAACTGGTGGGTGAGGCCGTGCCGGGGCAGGAAGGCGACCTGGTGTCCCGCCACGGCGCCGATCGTCACCGCGGCGCTGGGCGGGCCGTACGGGGTGTCAACGTCGACGACGCGGGTGTCCGACTCGAAGAAGGTGTAGAAGCCGCTGCCGCCGATGACTCCGAGCATCCGCCCATTGTGGTGCATGGCCCGTGTCCGATCGCGGGTGCGGGGGCGCGGCCCACTCCTGGCAGGATGCGTGCGTGGCCAGTTTCGGGCAGTGGATCTCGGGTGCGCGTCCGCGGACGCTGCCCAACGCGGTGGCCCCGGTGGTCGCGGGCACCGGCGCGGCGGCATGGCTGGGATCCGCGGTGTGGTGGAAGGCGCTGCTGGCGCTGGCGGTGGCGCTCGCATTGACCATCGGGGTGAACTACGCCAACGACTACTCCGACGGCATTCGGGGCACCGACGACGACCGGGCCGGCCCGGTGCGCCTGGTGGGTTCGCGGCTGGCCACCCCGCGGTCGGTGCTGGCGGCCGCGGTCGCCAGCCTGGCGATCGGGGCGGCCGCCGGCGTGGCGCTCGCGCTCGTCAGCGCTCCGTGGCTGATCGCGGTGGGCGCGGTGTGTATCGCCGGCGCGTGGCTGTACACCGGCGGCTCGAAACCGTACGGCTACGCCGGTTTCGGCGAGGTCGCGGTGTTCGTGTTCTTCGGCCTGGTGGCGGTGCTCGGCACGGAGTACACGCAGGCGTTGCGGGTGGACTGGGTGGGGCTGGCGCTGGCGGTGGCGACCGGGGCGCTGTCGTCGTCGGTGCTGGTGGCCAACAACCTGCGCGACATTCCCACCGACGAGCGGTCGGGGAAGATCACCCTGGCGGTGCGCCTGGGCGACGCCCGCACCCGCGTGTTGTATCAGGCGCTGCTGGCGACTGCCGGGGTGTTGACACTGGCGCTGACGGCGGCCACGCCGTGGTGCGCGGTGGGCTTGGTGGCCACGCCGCTGGCGCTGCGCGCGGTGCGTCCCGTGCGGTCGGGGCGCGGGGGCCCGGAGTTGATTCCGGTGCTGCGCGATACCGGCCTGGCGATGGTCGTCTGGGCGATCGCGGTGGCCGCGGCGCTGGCGCTGGCCCGCTGATCGGGCGTGCGCCCGCGGCGGGTTATA
Organism: Mycobacterium sp. E3247; assembly: GCF_001667785.1. NCBI lineage: Bacteria > Bacillati > Actinomycetota > Actinomycetes > Mycobacteriales > Mycobacteriaceae > Mycobacterium > Mycobacterium sp. E3247. The sequence continues at coordinate 68,992 of NZ_LZJG01000061.1, forward strand.
CCGGCGTGTCGCCGCCGTGGATGCACACTCGGGTGCACGAGCGGCACCGGATCCGATAACAATGGAGGACCGGCGTCGGGACGATGGCCGTTGTAGCGAGGACCGATCGGGGACAGCAATGAAGCAGATCGCCGCGACCAGTGGGCCGACGAACGTCGGGTTGCTCAGCGTCGGGGCCTACCGCCCCGCGCGCGTGGTCACCAACGACGAGATATGCGAGAACATCGACTCCTCGGATGAGTGGATCTTCTCCAGGACCGGGATCAAGACGCGCCGATTCGCCGCCCGAGAGGAATCCGCCGCATCGATGGCCACCGAGGCCGGGCGAGAGGCCATCGCCAAGGCCGGGTTGACGCCGCCGGACGTCGACTGCGTGATCGTCGCGACGAGCACGCATTTTCTGCAGACCCCGGCCTGCGCGCCCGCGGTCGCCGCGGCGCTGGGCGCGACCGGCGTGCCCGCGTTCGACGTCTCGGCGGGGTGTGCGGGCTTCGGTTACGCGCTCGGCGTCGCCGCGGACATGATCCGCGGCGGGACCGCCGGCAAGGTACTGGTCCTCGGTTCGGAGAAGCTGTCGCCCACGGTGGACATGCAGGACCGCACCAACTGCTTCATCTTCGCCGACGGCGCGGCGGGCGTGGTGGTCGGCGAGACGCCCGATCAGGGCATCGGCCCGACCGTCTGGGGCAGTGACGGCGAACAGGCCCTGGCCATCCGCCAGGACATCGACTGGATCGACTACATGGACAGCCCGACGGGCCCCCGCCCGTTCCTGCGGCTGGAAGGCAGCGCGGTGTTCCGCTGGGCGGCGTTCGAGATGGGCAAGGTCGGCCGGCAGGCCATGGACGCGGCGGGTGTGCGGCCCGACGAGATCGACGTGTTCGTGCCGCACCAGGCCAACAGCCGCATCAACGAGGTCCTGGCGAAGAGCCTGGAGCTGCGGCCAGACGCCGTCGTCGCCAACGACATCGAGCACACCGGGAACACCTCGGCCGCGTCCATTCCGCTGGCGATGGCCGAAATCCTGGCCACCGGGGCGGCTGAGCCGGGCGACCTGGCGCTGCTGATCGGGTACGGTGCGGGCCTCAGTTACGCCGCACAGGTCGTGCGGATGCCCAACTTCTGATCGGTATTCACCCGTCATCGCTCCCCTCGTCGGGCGGCGCGTCGCCGTGCAACCGCGCCCGTAGCTGTTCGCGCTCCCGGCGCCGGCGCTCACCGGCGATCGCCAGCGACGCGGTGGCGCGCCGGCGCAGCGGGCCGAACAGCCAGATGCCCAGGGGCATCGCGATGATCAGGGCGAACAACGCGGCGACCGCGATCGGGAACTCGCGGACGCCCATCAGGCACGCCGCCCCGTAGATCGCGGCGGCGAGCGCCACCGCCAGCAGCAGTCGCGCGGCCGCGTAGAGCGAAACGTCGACGACCGCCCGATGGCGGGTGCCCCGCGCGCCGCCTTCGTCCGCGCGGTCCCCAGTGCTGTTGTCGCTAGCTCCTTCTGGCACAGGGGAGAGCCTACGACGCGGGTATATTCGTCAAAGGAGGTGTTGAGTGCTCTACCTGCTGCTCGTCCTGATTCTGGGGACGCTGATCTACGTTGGCTGGCGTACGGCGCGGTCGCAAATCAATCGGCCCAAGACCCGCGTCATCGGGCCCGACGACGATCCAGAGTTCTTGCGGCGGTTGGGTCACGGGGACAACAACCCCCGCTAAGGCTCGCTCTAGGCGACCCCGGGGTTGCGCTGGTCGCCCGGGAATCCGTCGGCGACGATGGCCGCCAGTTCGGTGAGCGCCTCGCGGGTCGACCGCTTCAGCCGGTCCAAGTCGATCTCGGCGCCCTCTTCGAGGTGCGGGTCGAACGGCACCACCTGGACCGCGCGGCAGCGGCGGGAGAAGTGGTCGACCACCTTGTTCATGTCGACCTTGCCCGTCCGTGACCGGACCCCGTTGATGACCGCGATCGAGTTGCGGACCATCTCCTCGTGGCCGTGCGCGTCCAGCCAGTCCAGCGTCGCCGACGCGCTGCGCGCGCCGTCGATGGACCCGGAGCTGACGACGACGAGCACGTCGGCCTTGTCCAGCACCGAGGACATCACCGAATGCAGCAGCCCGGGCCCGCAGTCGGTGAGCACCAAACCGTAGAACCGCTCCAAGACGTCCAAGACCCGCGTGTAGTCGTCGGCGCCGAACGCCTCCGAGATGGCCGGGTCGGTTTCCGAGGCCAGCACTTCCAGCCCGCTGGGGCCCTTGGAGGTATAGCGGCGGACGTCGCTGTAGCGCTCGATGCTCCCGGCGTCGTGCAGCAGCTGACGCACCGTCGCCGCCGTCTCCAGCGGGATCTTCTGACTCAGGGTGCCCCGGTCGGGGTTGGCGTCGACCGCGATCACCCGGTCACCACGGATGGAGGCGAAGGTCGCGCCCATGGTCGCGGCGATGGTCGTCTTGCCGACACCGCCCTTCAGCGACACCAGCGCGATCCGGTAGCAACCGCGCAACGGCCGGTTCACCTGCGCCACCAGGTTGTTGTAGCGGGCTGCCCGGGGGCTCTCCCCCAGGTTGATCAGGTGGCCGGACAGGTCGTAGAGCATCCGGCGCCAGCCCGCCGACGGTGGCGGCTTGACCGGCCGCAGCAACATACCGGTGGACAGCTCCGGGTACGGCGTGTGCGGCAGCGGCTCGGGCCGCGGCGGGACCGGCATGGGCGCCGCTTCGGCCGGGCCCGTGTAGTAGGCGCCGTACGCCGTCGGGTCGACCCGTGGGATACCGGTCACCGGGGTGGAATCCCACGGCGGCATCCCGGCGGGCCTGGGCATGGTCGGCGGCGCCGCCTCACGCCGCTCGGGGCCGGAGGCCCGCCCCTGGGTGCGGAACCCGGCGAAGGCGCGGGTCGGCGCGTCGCCGGCGTCGGCCGGCGCCTCGTCCGCGGCTGGTGACGGCGGGTCCGACGGCCCCTGCGGAGCCAGTTGCGTGGTCGGTTGATCGGGCGCCCCCACGCCCGCCGATGGCTGGTCTGACACGTGCACTCCCCCTTGTTGTGTTACCCGGGTCGGTCGCTGGCGGTCACCCCACGCCCGCATACGAATGCAGGCCCACGGTGACCAGGTTAACGAAGAACAGATTGAAGACCATCGCCACGAACCCGGCGACGTTGATCCAGGCCGCCTTCCTGTCCCGCCATCCCGCCGTCGACCTGGCGTGCAGGTAGGCGGCGTAGATCACCCATGCGACGAAGGACACGGTCTCCTTGGGATCCCAGCCCCAGTACCGGCCCCAGGCCTCCTCGGCCCAGATCGCGCCGAAGATGACCCCGAAGCCGAACACCGGGAAGGCGAAGATCGTGGTCCGGTAGGCGACGCGGTCCAGCGTCTGCGCGTCGGGGAACCGCCGCAGCATCCGGGCCACGGCGCCGTCGGAGTCGTCGTCGCCCAGGCGTGAGGTCCGCAGCAGGAACAGGATGCTGGCGATGCCGGCGACCATGAACACCCCGGAACCCAGGCTGACCACCGACACGTGGATGGGCAGCCAATAGGACTGCAGCGCGGGCATCACCGGGGCGGCGTTGGTGTAGAGCCAGCGTCCGGAGACCGTCAGCAAGATCAGCACCGGCACCAGCAGGAAGACCCACAGCGGGCGATACTGCGGGCGGCGCAGCACGAACGCCCCGGCGAGCAGCCCGCACATGCAGGTCAGGTTGATGAACTCGTACATGTTGCCCCACGGCGCCCGCAGGGTGGCCAGGCCGCGCAGCACGATGCAGGCGAACAGCAGCCCGATACCGAGGTAGACGACGGCCAGCCCGGCCCGCCCGACACGCTCGTCCAGCGGCCGCCGCGGGGCGTCGTCCACGATGCCGGGGGTGAAGCCGTCGGAGGACACCGCGCCCGCCAGCACCCGCTCGCGCTGGTCGACGCGGCGGCCGCCCGCATAGGCAAGCTCGTAGGCCAACAGCAGCAACGCGATGACCAGCGCCACGACGGCCGACGTGAACGCCCAGTCGGAGTACCGCGCCAAGCCGATATTGACGTGCACCGTGTTCATTTGACGTCCACCTGAGAACTCCTTCCGGAGGCGGGGGGGTTGAGTAACTGCGCCGCGCCGGGCTCGCCCAGACCGTCCAGCACCCGCTCCGTCAACCGCTCGAACTCGTCGCCCCACCCGGAGTTGTCGGTGCGCGCGAGCCCGCCCAATTCGACGTTCACCGTACCGGCCGCCTCGCCACCCACCTCAGTGAGCCTGACCCACACCCGGCGGCGGCGCACCAGCAGCGATACCACCAGCCCGGCCATCATCGTGATGGCGAAGACCAGCACCCAGCTCTGCCCGGGATCGTGGGAGACCTGCAGGTTGACGAACGGCACCGCGCCGTCGAAGCGGACGACGGTGCCCGCCGCCGGCCCCTGGTCGATGCGCACCTCCTGCCCCGCGCGCAGGTTGACCCGCTTCTCCCTGGTCAGCCGGCCCTGCTGGATCAGCCGGGGATCCAGCGTGAACAGCGATTGCGGCCGCCCGGTGTCCAGCCCGGTGTCGCCCCGGTAGATGTCCACGGCCACAGCGGGGGCGTTGAGCGCCGGGAAGCGCGACGACAACAGCGTCCCGTCGAGCTGCTCGGTGGGCGCCAGCAGGCCCTGGATGGCGATCTCGTGCTGGCGGCGCTCGGCGGCGCCCGGGTAGCTGCCGGCGGGCGGGTCGATGCGCACCACCCCCGACGAGAGCAACGTCTGCGGGTTGTCGGGCCGCCATTGCACGGTCGACGTGCGGGTCTGCCCGCCCGGGAAGGTCACGGTGAACGTGGGCGCGTAGCCGTGGCCCTGCAGGTACACCCGGTCACCGCCGACGCGCAGCGGGTGGTTGACCTCCAGCAGGTAGTGCCGCCAGCTGTTGGCCGCCAGGTCCCGGCCCGCCTGGTAGTCGATGTCGGCGGCGAACGACGTGGCCTGCCCCGACGGCAGGTAGTGGGCCTGAAAGTCGTTGACGCGGATGCAGATCGGGTTCAGCGACGTGCCGTCGACGGTGTTGCCGGCCCGGAACGAGTCGAACGCGGCCGGCGAGGCCGAGCAGAAACCCGGCCCGGAGTCGGCGATGACGATGACGTTGCCCTCGTAGCCGAACAGCTTGCCGACGGCCACCGCGACCAGCAGGCCCAGCAGCGAGAAGTGGAACACGATGTTGCCGAACTCGCGCAGGTAACCCTTCTCGGCGGACACCTCGACGACTTCGCCCTCGTGCCGGATCGCCGTGCGCCAGCCGCGGAGCCGGCCGGTGATCGTGTTGGCCAGGGCGTTGAGCTCGTCGGCGTCGGCGTGGATCTGGGCGCTGGCGTGCTTGGGCAACCGGGCCAGGTTGCGCGGCGCGGCCACCGGGATGGCCCGCAGACTCCGGGCGTGCTCGATCATCCGCGGGGTCAGGCAGCCGACCAGCGAGACGAACAACAGCACGTAGACGGCGGTGAACCAGAAGCTGGAGAACACGTTGAACGCCTGCAGCCGGTCCAGCCACGGCCCGATCAGGGGGTGGGCTTTCAGGTAGTCGTCGACCTTCCCGGCGTTGAGGCTGCGCTGCGGCAGCAGCGCACCGGGGATCGCGCCCAGCGCGAGCAGGAACAGCAGCACCAGCGCGGTGCCCATCGAGGTCAACGCGCGCCAGGTGTTGCGCCCCCAGGCGAGTGCGCGCCTCAAATCGGCAGCCTCACATCGGACACGAAGGCGTCGCGCAGCCAGGAGATGAAGTCGTTCCACACCCCGGTCACCAGCAGGGCACCGACCGTGATGAGCAGCGCGCCGCCGAAGATTTGGATGGCCCGGGTGTGGCGGCGCAGCCAGCCCAGGGCCCCCACGGCGCCCGCCGAACCGAGGGCCAGCAGCACGAACGGGATGCCCAGGCCCAGGCAGTAGGCGATCACCAGCACGATTCCGCGGGCCACGCTCGCGCCGTCGGTGGCCGAGGCCACGGTGATCACGCCGGCCAGCGTGGGCCCCAGGCACGGGGTCCAGCCCAACGCGAACACCGCGCCCAGCAGCGGCGCGCCGGCGACGGTGGTGAGCTGGCGCGGGCTGAACCTGGCCTGGCGCTGCAGGGCCGGGATGAGGCCGACGAAGGCCAGGCCCATGACGATCGTCAGCACGCCGCCGGCCCGCTGCAGCAGCAGCTGGTTGGTGATGAGTGTGGTCGTCATGCCGAGAACGGCGACCGTGCCCAGGACGAACACCGTGGTGAAGCCCGCGACGAACAGCGCCGCCGAGCCCGCGACCCGCCACCGCGCCGACGGCGGCGCCTTGACCTGGCCGGGTAGCGGCTGCTCGTCCACGCCGACCACGGCCGCCAGGTAGGACAGGTAGCCCGGCACCAGCGGCACCACACAGGGCGAGGCGAACGACACCAGACCGGCCAGCACGCACACACCCAGGGCCACCAGGAGCGGCCCGGCGGCGGCGATCTGGGTGAATCCGGTCACTCGCGGGCCACCTTCTGGACCACGGGCTGCAGGTCGGCGGCCAGCAGTTCGCGCAGGAACACGGCCGCGACCCGGTGCTGGCGGTCCAGCACGAGCGTCGACGGGATGACGGTGGTCGGGTACTTGCCGCCGAACGCGATCAGGGTGCGCATCGCCGGGTCGTAGATGGAGGGGAAGGTGACGTGGCGGTCGTTGACGAAGTCCAGCGCCGCCTGCCGGTTGCTGTCGCGCACGTCGATGCCCAGAAAGGACACCCCGGCGTCGCGGGTGGCGTCGTACACCTGTTGCAGTTGGCTGACCTCGGCCCGGCACGGGCCGCACCACTGCCCCCAGATGTTGATGACGACGACCCGGCCGGCGAAGATCGGATCGTCCAGCGACAGCGCGTGCGCCGGGTCGGCCAGGTCCGGCCCGGACAGCGGACCGGGGTGGCCGCGGCCCGACGGCGGGTTGTAGTAGATGTCCGTCTTCCCCCCGGGCGAGACGAATTCGAAGGTGCCGCCCTGGGCCACGGCGTCGCGACCGGAAGAACAGCCGGTGACCAGGGTCGTCAGCACGACCCCGGCCATCGTCAGCCGCCGCATGATCAAGGCGCCGCCGGTTCGGCGTACTCGACGTCGACGAGCCGGTCGCCCTGGTACACCAGCGTGGTGATCGAGCACAGCCCACACTCCCGGCGACGCGGGTCGTGCCACAGCCGCCTGCCGGTCAGGTGCAGCCGCAGCGTCCACACCGGCAGTTGATGGCTGACGCACACCACCTCACTGCCGGCTCCGCGGGCGCGGGCCTTGTCCACCGCCGTGCTCATCCGCGCGGCGATCTCGGCGTACGGCTCGCCCCACGACGGGGTGAACGGGTTGCGCAGCTGCCACCAGAACCGCGGGTCGCGCCAGGCGCCGTCACCCGGGCCGACGCGGCGGCCCTCGAAGAAGTTGGCCGATTCGATCAGGTCGGGGTCGGTGTCCACGGCGACGCCGTGCTTGGCGGCGATGGGCGCGGCGGTCTCCTGGGCCCGCTGCAGCGGGGAGGCGACCACCGCGACGATGTCCCGGCCGGCCAGCGCGTCGGCGACCGCGGCCGCCTGTTCACGGCCCCGGTCGGACAGGTGGAATCCGGGCAGCCGGCCGTAGAGGACGCCGCTGGGGTTGTGCACCTCGCCGTGACGCACGACGTGGACCCGGGTCTGCTCGGCCATCAGGGTTTGTCCTCTCCGGCGGCCGCTTCGGCCGCCGCGCGGGCTGCGTTGGGCAGGGCGTCGGCGAGTTGGTCGAACGCCGCGTCGTCCAGCGCGGCGGAGACGAACCAGGCCTCGAAGGCGCTGCACGGCGGGTAGACGCCCGCGTCCAGCAGGGCGTGGAAGAACGGCGGGTAGCGCCAGGTCTGGCTGGCCCGCGCGGACGCGAAGTCCGTCACCGGCTCCTCGGAGAAGAACACGCTCAGCATGTTGCCGGCCCGCGAAAGCTGATGTGGCACACCGGCGTTCGTCAACGCCTCGGTCAGTATGGCGGCCAGCCGGTCGGCGTTGGCGTCCAGAGCGGCGTAGACCCCGGAGTCGGCGGCGCGCAGTGTCGCCAGGCCGGCGGCCACCGCCACCGGGTTGCCGGACAACGTGCCGGCCTGATACACCGGCCCCAGCGGCGCCAGCCGCTCCATCACCTCGGCGCGCCCACCGAACGCGGCGGCGGGCAGCCCGCCGCTCATCACCTTGCCGAAGGTGAACAGGTCTGCCGCGACGGGTTCGATTCCATACCAACCACTTCGGCTCACCCGGAACCCGGTCATCACCTCGTCGACGATCAGCAGCGCGCCGTACTCGGCCGTGATCGCGCGCAACCCGGCGTTGTAGTCGGCCGCGGGCGGGACGACGCCCATGTTGCCGGGGCTCGCCTCGGTGATCACCGCGGCGATCTGATCGCCGAACTCGGCGAATGTCTGCCGCACCGCGTCGATGTCGTTGTAGGGCAACACGATCGTGTCGGCCGCCGCCGCGCCGGTGACCCCGGGCGAGGACGGCAGGCCGAGCGTCGCCACCCCCGAACCCGCGTCGGCGAGCAGCGCGTCGACGTGGCCGTGGTAGCAGCCGGAGAACTTGACGAGCTTGGGCCTGCCGGTGAACCCGCGCGCCAGCCGGATCGCGCTCATGGTGGCCTCGGTGCCGGAGTTGACCAGGCGTATCCGTTCGACCGGCGGCACCCGCGCGATGATCTCGGCGGCCAGCTGGCTCTCGCCCGGCGTGGGCGCGCCGAACGAGAGGCCGTGGGTCGCCGCCTGGATGACCGCCTCGACGACCGCGGGGTGCGCGTGGCCGAGGATCATCGGCCCCCAGGAGCAGACCAGGTCGACGTAGCGGTTGCCGTCGGCGTCGGTGAGCCGGCAGCCCTGCGCCTCGGTGATGAAGCGCGGGGTCCCGCCCACCGCGGTGAACGCCCGCACCGGCGAGTTGACCCCGCCGGGGATGACGGCGCAGGCCTGCTGAAACAGCTGGGCCGACGCCGCCGTCGTCGCGGCGTGCGCGGTCGCCTGGTCACTGCTACCCATGACTACCAGTGTCCCAGCCTCCGCGGCCGGTTCAACTACAGGGTGTAGCAGTCAGCCTTCGCCTTGCCGGTCGGCTTCTTGCGCGGCCTGAAAGTTGCGGCGCGCGGCCTCGCGTTCTCGTTCCGCCGCGCGGCGGTGCTCGTCGACGTTGCCGAGGCCCTCGACGACCGCGAGCTCGTGGATTTCGGCGGCCCGCTCGTGCGCGGCGGCGGCCTCGTAGTGGCGGCGCAGCTCGCGGCGGTGAGCCTCCTGGTCGCGCTCGTGGGCGTGCTCGGCGCGGTCGGTGGCGCGCTCGACGTCTTGGGGGGTGATGGGCTTGCGGGCGGCGAGGTCTCGGCCCCGGCGCAGCAGCTCGTCGGCGCGCTGGCCCGCTTCGTTACCCGGCGAGTCGCTCATGTTAAGACACTAGACCCGAACGTCTCGAAAAGTTCGGTTGATGCCGGGCGGTGCGGGCGAGTTGGATGGCGGTATGCAGATGCCGCAGTCCCTCGCCCGGTTCAACCGTCACGTCACCAACCCGGTTCAGCGGCTGTGGGCCGGCTGGCTGCCACCGTACGGGATCGTGGAGCACGCCGGCCGCCGCTCGGGCACGCATTACCGCACACCGGTGACGGTGTTCAGCGCCGACGTCGACGGCAAGCCCGGGGTGGCGATCATGCTGACTTACGGGCCCGACCGGGACTGGCTGAAGAACCTGACCGCCGCAGGAGGCGGGCGGATGCGCCGCAACGGCAAGGACTTCGGCATCGCCGACCCGCAGGTGGTCAGCAAGGCCGAAGCGGCGGAGCACGTGACGCGGGGCCGGGCGGTATTCGCCGGGCTGCCGTTCGAGGACGCGGTGCTGTTGACGATCACCGACTGAGGTCGGGCATCGCGACGTCACCTAGGCATCCACCCGGACGCCCCAGCTGACGGGCCTTCTACGCGGTTGCCATAACGATATCCCTATGCAATAGTTGCACTAGGCAAACATGCATCGCTGATGGCCTGAGAGGGGGTCGTCGTGCTGAAGGAACTCACCGGCACGCCGCCCGGTGTTCAGGCGTTACAGGCTCGCGGGACCGTCACGGCAACAGACTACGAGCGGGTCTTCGCGCCGTTGGTCGAACGGGCGCGACGAGCCGGAACTCGGATGCGGCTGCTCTACCAGTTGGGCCCGGGGTTCGGGCGCATCACAACGGGAGCGTTATGGGCCGACGCGCGACTTGGGTTGAGCTACTTGCGATTGCTCGACGGCTGCGCTGTGGTGAGCGATATCGGCTGGATTCGGGCGACCAGCCGCGCCATCGGCGACTGGATGCCGGTGCCGGTGCGGGTGTACGACAACGACGAAATCGGTGACGCCGTCGCCTGGTTGGCCCTGCTTCCGCAAGCCGACGAGTTGTCAGCCGTCGATATGGCCAAGGCCTTCTTCGGCGGAACGGGCGCTGCCCTGCTCAGCCTTGGCGAGCTCGCCATTTCCAACGTCCGGAATCGCCGCGGCGGCTAGCTGTTGACCCCGGTGGCATTCGCCCGCGGGCCCGGGCGGCGAAGTACAGCGCGACCACCACGGCCCACGACAGCAGGCTCAGCCACAGCTGGCTGCGCGCCGAGCGGTCGAACGCCATCTGCACCAGCACGGCGGTGATCCCCACGAGGGTGAGGATCGACAACACGGGAAAGAACCACATCTTCACCCGCAGCTTTTCGGCCGGGGTGCGGCGGCGCAGGACGATCTGCGACAGCGCGATGAGCCAGTAGACGAACAAGATGACGGCGCCGGACGAGTTGAGCAGGAAGAGGAACACGGTGTTGGGCGCGACACGCGCCATGACGACGCAACCGAACCCCACCGCCGAGGAGCACAGGATGGCGACGTGCGGAACGCCCCGCCCGCTCAACGTGACCAACCGCGCCGGGGCCTCTCCCCGGTCGGCGAGCACGAACAGCATGCGCGAGGCCGTATAGAGCCCGGAGTTCAGGCAGGACAACACCGCGGTGAGCACCACGGCGTTCATCACCTGATCGGCGCCGCGCAGTCCGAGGTGTTTGAGCGCGGCCACGTACGGCGAGGCGCCGACTTCCACTGAGTCCCAGGGCAATATCACCACCAGCAGGAAGACCGAACCGACGAAGAAGACACCGATCCGTGTCACCACCGATCTCGTCGCCTTCTGCACCGCCAGCGCCGGATCCCGGCTTTCGGCGGCGGCCACGGTGACGATCTCGGCGCCGACCATCGAGAAGATCACCACCACGATGGCGGCGAACACCGCCCCGACACCCTTGGGGAAGAACCCGCCGTGCGAGGTCAGGTTGGCCAGTCCGCCGGCATGGCCCGGCACCAGACCCAGGACGAACGCCGTCCCGACGGCGAGAAAGAGCACGATCGTCGCGACTTTGATTCCGGCGAACCAGAATTCGAATTCGCCGAACGACGACACCGAGAACAGGTTGGTCAGCGTCATCAACACCATCAGGCACAACGACAGCAGCCACAGCGGCGCGTGGAACCAGTAGTTGAGGACCTTCGCGCCCGCGACCGCCTCGAAGCCGACCACGATCACCCAGAAGTACCAGTACAGCCAGGCGACCGAAAACCCCGCCCAGCCGCCCAGAGCCTTGGCGGCGTAATCCGCGAACGATCCGGTCGACGGGTCCGCGGCCGCCATCTCGCCCAGCATGCGCATCACGAGCACGATCAGCAGTCCGCACAGCGCGTACGTCAGGAACGCCGCGGGCCCGGTGTCCTTGATCACCACCCCGGAGCCCACGAACAGGCCGGCGCCGATGACGCCGCCAAGCGCGATCATGCTGAGTTGGCGCTGCGACAGCCCTTGGCGCAGTTGTCCAGTACCGGCCATGCTCCGACGGTGCCGTCGCGCGATCAGTCCAGGCGGGTGGCCACCACGGACCACACCGGCAGGTGCACCCGGTGGTCTTCCAGCAGCGGGTCGATCACACCCAACCGGTGCACCAGCGGCCGCATCCGCTGCAGAACCTCGCCCTGCTGCTCGGAGGCGAACGTCTTCATGGCGTCGAACGTCTCCTTGAGGAAGCGGGCCTGGTAGGTGGTGCCGCCCAGGTAGTCGATGCGCCAGCCGTTGGTGCCGAAGACCCGCTCGAAGTTGTCGGCGGGTATGGCGGTCCACTGCAGGCCGTTGACGTTGTGGGGGCTGAACTCGAACATGTACAGGCGCGCCCCCGGCTTGGTGGCCCGGTGCAGCGCCTGCGCGTAGCGCGTCTGGACGGCCTCGTCGTTCAGGAAGATGTGATAGAAGGCGCTGTCCACCACGGTGTCGAACCGGCCCTCGAAGCCCTCGAGCTTGGTGGCGTCGGCCACCTGGAAGTCGACCTGAACGCCGGCCCGTTCGGCGTTGCGCTTCGCGAGCTCGATGGCCGAGGGCGAGTCGTCGATTCCGGTTGCCGAATACCCTTGCGCGGCAAAGTGAATGGCGTGATAGCCCGGACCAGTTCCCGGATCGAGCACCTCGCCGCGGACGCCGCCGTAGGCCACCAGCTGCTGCACCGCCGGCTGCGGGCCACCGATGTCCCAGGGGATCCGCCCGTCGATAGGTGCCGCCTCGTCGTACAGCGGCTCGAAACCGGCGACGTTCGCGTCAGTCATTGCCTTCTCGCTTCCTCGCGGCTCCCCGACGGGAACGACAATAGTGCGAAGTCAGCTCAAAGGTGGAGGTCTTGCTCACGGATCAGCGCGGTGGCAAGCACGCTGATGACGGCCGTCGCCACCAGGTACCCACACGCCAGCCACGGCGCGCCGCCGAGGGCGGCGATGAGCGCGGTCATGATCATCGGGGTCACGCCGGAGGCGTAGATGCCTGAGAACTGGTAGACGAACGACAGACCGGTATAGCGGGAGCCGGTGGGATACAGCGACGAGTACAGCGTCCCCTGCGCCCCGTAGAACAGCGCGTGCACCACACCGAACACCACGATCAGCGCCACGCCGAACCAGACCAGGTTCCTGGTGCCGAACAACGCGAACGCGGGAAAAGCCGCAATGCCGTAGCAGGCGACACCGGCCAGATAGACCCGGCGGGCGCCGAACCGGTCGGCCAGCAACCCGGAGACGGGTATCAGCACCGCCATCAACAGGGCCGCGATGGTCACCACCACCAGCACCGACACCCGGTCGAAGCCCAGCGCCCCGGTGGCGTAGCTAATGGCGAAAACGCCCCAGGTGTTGAAGGCCGATCCCTCGGCCCAGCGAGACAGCAAGCCCAACAGGGTGTTTCGGCGAGCTCGGGGTTCGCGGACGATCTCGCGGATGGGCACGCTGGCCGTGGCATCGAGGGGCCGCAGCTCCTGAAAAGCCCGGAAAGCCGGGGTCTCCTCCACCCGCAACCGGACCACGATGCCGATCACCACGAGCACCAGACTCAGCAGGAATCCGATCCGCCAACCTAAGGCCAGGAAGCGGGCCGGACCCAGGGCGATTTGCAGGAGCGCGAATATGCCTGTGCCCAAGGCCAATCCGAGCGCCAGACCGATCTGCGGGATGGCCCCGAAGCGGCCCCGCCGGCCTTCGGGACTGTGCTCGACCGCGAGCAGCACGGCGCCGGCCCACTCGCCGCCGAGGGCGAAACCCTGCAGGATCCGCAGCCCCAACAGCAGCAGCGGCGCCCACACCCCGATCTGGGCGGCGGTGGGCAACACCCCGATCAGCGCCGTGGCGACGCCCATGATGAGCATGGTCAGCGCCAGGCTGCGCTTGCGCCCGATCCGGTCCCCGATGTGCCCGAACACCAGGCCGCCCACCGGGCGCATGACGAACCCGACGGCGAACGTCGCGAACGCCAGCAGGGTCCCGACCAGAGAACTCTGGCCGGGAAAGAAGACCTTGTTGAACACCAGGCCCGCGGCGGTGGCGTAGAGGAAGAAGTCGTACCACTCCACGGTGGTGCCCAGCAGGCTTGCCGCGACGACCGTGCGCAGGCGCCGCCGTTGCTGCGCGACGGGCTCGGGGACCGTGAGGTTGGGGCCCGCGCCGATCGGCGGCGCGGGCAAGGTGGCGGCCATGGCCTTAGTGGGCCGAGGCGACCGCGAACGGCGTCGCCGTCACCGGGCGCGACTGACGGTTGGTCCGATTGGGGTGGCGCCACAGGCCCTTTCGCTCCAGCAACGGCAGGACGCCCTCGCCGAACCAATAGGCCTCTTCCAGGTGCGGATATCCCGACAGGATGAAGTGGGTGATGCCGAGGTTGGCGTACTCGGCCAACCGCTCGGCGACCTCGGCGTGCGACCCGACCAACGCGGTGCCCGCTCCCCCGCGCACCAGGCCCACGCCGGCCCACAGGTTGGGCCCGACCAGCAGCCGGCCGCTGCTGCCGCCGTGCAAGTCCAGCATGCGGCGCTGCCCCTCCGATTCGCTGCGGGCCAGGCTGGCCTGCACCCGCTCGACGTCGGCCGGGTCGACGGCGGCCAGCAACCGGTCGGCCTCGGCCCACGCCTGCTCGGAGGTGTCGCGGCTGATCACATGAATCCGCAGGCCGTACTGCAGGATCCGGCCGGCGTCCACGGCCAGCCCGCGGATCCAGTCCAGCTTCTGCGCCACCGCTTTGACCGGCTCCCCCCAGGTGAGATACACGTCGGAATGCTCGGCCGCGACGGGGCCGGCCGACGCCGACGATCCGCCGAAGAACACCGCCGGTACCGGATCGGGTGGGTTGTTCAGCTGCGCGCCCTCGACGTGAATGTGCTCGCCGGCGAAGGTGACCGGCTCCGACGACGTCCAGAGCCGGCGCACCACCTGCAGGAACTCGGCGGTGCGCGCGTACCGCGCCTCCTTGTCCAGGAAATCGCCGTAGGCCCGCTGCTCGTGCGGTTCGCCGCCGGTGACGACGTTGAGCAGCAGTCGCCCGTTCGAGTGCCGCTGGAAAGTCCCGGCCATCTGGGCGGCCAGGGTGGGGCTCAGCAGCCCCGGCCGGAAGGCGACGAGAAACTTCAGCGTCTCGGTGGCCTCGACCAGCATCGCCGTCGTCAACCAGGCGTCCTCACACCACAATCCGGTGGGCGTGAGCACAGCCTCGAAGCCGTTGTCTTCGGCGGCCGCGCAGATCTGGCGCAGGTACTTCAGCGTGGCCGGCCGGTCGCCGGACATCGGCGTGCCATGCCCACCCGCCACCAGGTTCCGCGAATCGCCGTAGGTCGGCAGGAACCAATGGAACGCCAGAGTCATCCTCAATCCTCTTTCGGTCTACGACGCCAAGCACGAAAGCTCCATACTGCGAAAGTCCCGCCGGGTGCGCGAGGGTTGAAACCGTCGAGATTGCATCCCCACCCGGCGGCGGGTCGCCACGGCGGAAGGCGGTCGGCCGGCCCGAATCGGTGTCCGCGCCGCGACGTCGCGTTCGCACCGACTTCCATTGCCGCACAAGGGGATAGAAGCTTTCCAGACGGCCCCACCACACGACCGCCGCCCCACGGCGGTCGTATCACGATGCCGCAACTCGGCCACCAGACCCGCCCTCGAGCAGGTGCCCGGTGCACCGCAGGTAACCGGTTGGAGACCGACAGGTCACGCGAGATCACACAATGCTTCCAATTCGGCGTGGCTCGGGCGAGAATGCCCGGTCAGCGCGGCATCATTGCGATCATGCCTGACCTGACACGCCGGGCGGTGCTGCGGATGGGAGTCGGCACCGGCCTGGGAGCTGCTGGCGTGTTCGCCCTAAGTGCCCTGCTCGATCCGGTCCGGCCGCTCGCCGCGACGTTGCCGCAAGCGCCGGCCCCGTTCGAGCCGTCGGCGGCGAGCAGCAACCTACCCACGAAGCTGACCGGCTCGTTCGTCTCCGCCGCCCGCGGGGGCGTGAAGACGAATTACGTGATCGCGTTGCCGCCGGGCCAAACCGGGACGCTGCGCCCCGTGATAGCCCTGCACGGCAAGGACGGCGACGCCACCATGATGCTCGACTGCGGTGTCGAGAGGGGCCTGGCCCAACTGGTCAAGGAGGGCAAGCCGCCGTTCGCTGTCGTGGGAGTCGACGGCGGCAGCGATTCCTACTGGCACAAGCGGGCCGACGGCACCGACGCCGGCGCCATGGTGCTCGACGAGCTGTTGCCGATGCTTTCGACGATGGGCTTCGACACGTCCCGGGTGGGCTTCCTGGGGTGGTCGATGGGCGGATACGGGGCGCTGCACCTGGGCGCCAAGCTCGGGCCGGCGCGGACCGCGGGGATCTGCGCCATCAGCCCGGCGCTGTACACCTCGTTCGCCGAAACCGCCCCCAAGGCCTTCGACAGCGAAGACGACTGGGCGAAGAACACCGTGCTGGGCGTGCCGGCGTTGTCGCAGATTCCGTTGCGGGTGGATTGCGGCACCTTCGACCGGTTCTATTTCGCCACCCGGCAATTCGTGAACCAACTGAAAACGCCACCGGCGGGGAGCTTCTCGATGGGCGGCCACGACATCGGCTACTGGCGGGCGCAGTTGCCCGGCGAGCTCGCCTGGATGGCGACCTAGCGCAGACCGATGACCATCCGGCCGAGCCAACTCCGCACCCGCCAAGTCGAGCGGGCGGTGAAGCGGACCGGATTCCGACCCGGGATCAGCAGGGCCGCGCCCGGGCCGGTGGGTGCGCGGAAATGAACTTCCGGTGGCCGACGAACGTCATATCAGCGAAGGGTTTTGGGAGGTTGAGGGGATGACTCCGCTGCTGCTGGCCTGCATAGCGGCCGCCGCTCCGATCGCCGGGTTCGGCTTGCTGAACTTGCAAGCGCGTCTGGAGCGGTGGGACTACGAGCGGCACGCCGAGGACTGAACCCGGGTCGTAGCTCCGCGTAGCGGCCGGCGGAGTTACGCGCTTTTGCTGATGTTTGCCACTCACCGTCCCCGCATGCTGGCTAACATGATCGACATTCGTTCGTCGGCGGACACGCCGCTGCTGGACTGGAGCGAGCAGAGCGTGAGCGAGCTGCCCACAGGGACCGTGACGTTGCTGCTTGCCGACGTGGAGGGCTCGACACGGCTGTGGGAGACCCAGTCCGACAGCATGACGGCGGCGCTCGAGCAGCTGAATCAAACAGTGAACGACCTCGTCGCCGCCCACGGCGGCGTGCGGCCCGTCGAACAGGGTGAGGGCGACAGTTTCGTGGTCGCCTTCGCCCGCCCCAGCGACGCCGTCGCCTGCGCACTTCAAATCCAGCTGGCCGTGCCGCCGCCGATCCGGATCCGCATCGGCCTGCACACCGGCGAGGTCCAGCTGCGCGACGCCGGCAACTACGCGGGGCCCACCATCAATCGCACGGCGCGGCTGCGCGACCTTGCCCACGGCGGCCAGACGGTGCTGTCCGGTGCCACCGAACCGCTGGTGCTCGACCGGCTACCGCCCGATGCCTGGCTGACCGACCTGGGCGTCCACCCGTTGCGCGACCTGCCGCGGCCGGAACGCGTGGTGCAACTCAATCATCCGGGGCTGACCAACGACTTCCCGCCGTTGCGAGGGGCGAATGACGTTGCCAATTCCCATCTTCCGACGCAGTTGACCAGCTTCGTCGGCCGGGGCGCGCAGATCAGCGACATCGGACACATCTTGCGGGACTACAGGTTCGTGACCCTGACGGGCGCGGGGGGCGTCGGCAAGACACGGTTGGCGGTGCAGGTCGCCGAGCGGGTTGCGGAGGCGTTCCCCGGCGGGGCCTGGTTCGTCGATCTTGCTCCCGTCACCAATCCCCTCGTCGTGCCGGTCACCCTGGCGCGCACCCTGGGTCTTGCCGACCAACCGGGCCGCTCCACCATGGAGACGGTGTCGAAGTTCGTCCGGGACCGCAAAATGCTTTTGTTACTCGACAATTGCGAGCACCTACTGGACGCCAGCGCAGCCCTGGTAGTGGCCCTGCTCGACGCAGGCCCGGACGTCACCGTGCTGGCGACCAGCCGGGAGCCGGTCGGCGTCGCCGGAGAATTGACCTGGCGCGTGCCGTCGCTGTCGGTCGACGGCGAAGCCCTCGAATTGTTCGTCGACCGCGCCCGCCGCAGCAGACCGGATTTCCAACGCACCGAGGACAATTCGTCCACCATCGCCGAGATCTGCCGGCGCCTGGACGGCATGCCGCTGGCTATCGAGCTGGCGGCCGCGCGGACGCGCACCCTGTCCCTGACCCAGATCGTCGACAGCCTCCATCACAACTTCCGCCTCCTGGCCGGAGGCGCGCGCAACGCGGTTCGCCGCCAGCAGACGCTGCGCGCTTCCATCGACTGGTCCCACGCCATGCTCACCGAGCCGGAACGCATCCTGTTTCGCCGCCTGGCCGTGTTCATGGGCGGTTTCGACCTGGATGCCGCACACGCCGTGGGTGCCGATGCCGGTGTGGAGCACTTCCAGCTCATCGACCTGCTCGGGCTGCTCGTCGACAAGTCGCTGATCGTCACCGAAGAAGTCGACGGCATGATGCGCTACCGACTACTGGAGACCGTTCGCCAATACGGACTGGAAAAGCTGGCCGAGTCGGGCGAGGCCGAGGCCGTCCGGATCCGGCACCGCGATCACTACACCGCCGCCGCGGTGACGCTGGCAGCGCAGATGCGCGGCGACGGGACACCCTTGGTTCCGTGGGCCGAGCTCGAGATGGCCAACCTACGGGCGGCCCACGCGTGGAGTTGCGACGCCGGGGAGTTCGAGCCGGCGTTGCAGCTCGTCTCGGCGCTGCAACGACTGTGGGTGACGCGCGCACGGTTCCGCGAAGGCGTGGCCGGGTTTGAGGCCGTCTTCAGCGACGAACGGTACCGCGACGCTGACGTCGCGCCCGAAATCTGGGCGCGCGCGGTCGCCGACGCGGGACTGCTCGCGGTCTGGTACTCGGTCCCCGCCACCCTCGAGCGTGCGAAAGAGGCTTTGGACGCCGCGCGGGAAGTTGGTGATTACGCGCTCATCGTGCACGTCCTGCTGACCTGCGCGGTGCTCACCATGAACGACGCCAGCGTGGCGGGACCGTATTTCGTCGAGGCGGGCGAGCTCGCCCGTGCCACGGGCGATCGCGCCGCGCTCTACCACGTGCGCGCCTACCAATGCTTCGTCGGCAACGTAAGCGGCGATCCCATCGCCTCGCAGGCCGCCGGCGAGGAGAGCCGCGCCCTTGCCGATGAACTCGGCGACACCTTCATGTCGCGCTATAGCCGAGTGTTCCTCACCGGCGCGCTCTCGATGCAGGGCAAGCTGGCCGAGGCCCTTCGCGTATCCCGTGCTCTCGTAGAGGAAGCGCGGGCCGCGCAGGACCTCCCCATGGAAGCGTTTGGACTGATGACGCTGGCTCAGACGCTGACGTTCACCGGCGAGGGTGACGCGGGCCGCGCCGCCGCGCAGGCCGCCCTCGAGATCGGCGCCGTCATGGGCGGTTTCCATGAGGACACCGCCTACCTGGCCCTGGCCAACGCCGAATTGGCAACTGGCAACACCGCGGCGGCCAAGGAGGCCTGTGACGCGGCCTGGCGGCACACCTCTCCGCTGAAAGAAATGTTCGTCAGAAGCCTGATGCCGATGACCGAGGCGACCATGGGCTGTGGAGACCTGCTCGCCGCCCGCCGCTGGGCGGACGACGCCGTCGCGGCGGTTCCGGGAGGCCATCAGGCGTTGGCGCTGAGGGCGCGCGCAGGAGTTGCCAAGTCGCAAGGTGAGCCGCAGCAGGCCGAGCGCGACCTGCACGCCGCCCTCGAAATTGCCGAGCGCACCGGCGAATACCTGCACCTACCCGACACTCTGGAGAGCCTCGCAGCACTGGCCGCCGATGGAGAGTGCGCGGCCCGGCTGTTCGGGGCGGCCGAGGCCATGCGCCGGCGGCATGGCGAGGTCCGCTTCAAGGCTTTTCAGGCGGACTACGACGCTTCGGTGGCAACCGTACGGGAAGCACTGGATATCAAGGCTTTTGAAACCGCATGGGCCGAAGGCGCGGCGCTGTCGACCGCTGAGGCCATCAGCTACGCGCAGCGGGGCCGCGGTGCACGCGGGCGGCCGGCCAACGGTTGGGAGTCGCTGACACCGACGGAGCTCGACGTCGTCCGGCTCGTCGGCGAAGGACTGCCCAACAAGGACATTGCCGCCCGGCTGTTCGTCTCGCCGCGCACCGTCCAGTCCCATCTCACGCACGTCTACACCAAACTCGCCGTGTCGTCGCGGGTGCAGCTCGCCCAGGAAGCGGCCCGGCACGGCTAGCTCAGGTCGACAGCTGCGTGCGGATCAGCGGCGCGATCTTGTCCGCCATGTATTGGTGCCCGGCATCGTTGGGGTGCACGCCGTCCGCCCCGATCAGATCGGGCCTGCCGACGAACCAGCGTTCGGCGATCGGGTCAACCCATGTCGCCCCCGCGGCCCCGGCCGCCGCGCCGAGCGCGTCGCGGATCTGCAGGATGGGCAGGGGGACGTCGGCCGTCGGCCACGGTGGCCCGATCACCAGGAACCTCGCGGACGGCGCCAGCCGGCGGGCCAAATCGAATGTGCTACGGGCCTTTTCACCGACCACATTAGGGTCGATGGGCTCGTCGTTGCGGGATCCGAAGAACACCACCAGCACGTCGTCGCCCTGGACGGCCCGGGCGGTCAGGTCCTCGAACACGCTGCCGTGGTCGCCGGGGATGCCATAGCCGGCCCTGCCCTCGGCGGCGACGTCGGCCGAGATCCGTTCGCCCCGCACGGCCAGCAAGTCCCAGGCGCGGGCGGGCCACGACCTGGGGCCCAGACCACCCTCGCCGGTGCCGGTGGTGTACGAGTCCCCGACGACGGCCACGTGGTTCAGCCGGAAATCCAGGGTCAAGGTGTCATAGGTGCGCACCTGAGCGGGGTATGCGATGCCGACGCCCACCAGAAACATCAGACCGATGACAAAGGTGGCCAGACGACTCACCACTACCTCCCCCGTCAACGGCATCGTCATGTGCCACCGCGTTTTCATCGATTATCCGCCCGCCGTCCGCGGCCGGGCGCTAAGACAACCGTCACACCGCGCGAGCCGAAACCGCTTCCAGCGAGCGGTCGATCGGATGAACCTTGCCGCTCGGCGGCTCATCGGGCTCGCTTCTCGCGGTGACGGCTTTGACGTCCACCATCCTGCGCATCCAGCGGCGGGCGGGCTCTTCGACGAAGTGATACATCGCGATCGAGATGACCACGGCAATCGCAAGCAGGCCAATGACATTCCATTTCCACGGATTGTCCTGCGGCCGCAGCTCGAACTGCTCCACCGACCAGCCCCACGCCGTGTGCACCAGTTCGTGAACCATGTACAGGCAGAACGAGATCTGCCCGCCATACACCATCAACCTGGTTGAGAGCACCCTGGGCAGGCTGCCGACGCCGATCGCCAGCGTGATCACCAAGGGAATGAACAGGATGTCGACCACCCCGCCGCTGTCGTTCTCCACGACGCCGGAGATGGGGTGCGCGTCGAACCAATAGAGGACGCCGACCATGGCGCCCAGCAGAAGCAGCGACAGGTAGCCGGCGACACGGCGGCCGCGATCGGTCAGCCGCAGCCTGCGCACCGCGGCGCAGGCCAGCGCGCCCGCGGTGAACTGGGTGACGATCCGCGGCAGCCAGCTCCACGGTGTGTAGAAGTGGCCGCTGGCCAGCAACATGATCACCGGCGGCAACGCCGCGGCGAACGCCAGCACCATCAGGCTCCGCGCCCGCGTCGCCTGCTTCATCCGCAGGATCACCAGCACCAGGAGGCCGAAGAGCAGGTAGGCCAGCCATTCGGCACTGATCGACCAGGCCGGTCCGTCCCAGCTCGAGTCGTCGAAGAACGGCACGAACCACAGCTGCACCAGCAGGATCTGGCGGACGTAGCTGATCGCGGTGAGCTGGCCGGCGTCCGGTGACGGCACGTGGCCGACGTGCAGGGTGAAGATCACCCACAGGGCGGCCAGGTGCAGGGTGACCAGGTACACCGGCCACACCCGGGCCAGCCGCAGCCACAGGAAGTGCAGGGTCGCGCGGGTGGACCATGACCGGCCCATCCGATCGAGGTAGTTCCAGGTCAGGACGAACCCGCTGAGGATGAAGAACAGGTCGACGCCCTGGGCTCCGCAGTTGAGCACCGGCGCGAGGGCGTCGCGGAAATCGGGCCCCACGTCGCCCAGCATGGGCCGGAAGTGAAACAGCACCACCCACAGCGCCGCGACGATGCGCAGTCCCGTCAGGGCCTTGATCTCTCCCCTGATCTCTGCGCCGCGCACGATGCTCTTTCCGCCTGGGCTCCGCTGTTCCATTCGCCGTTAAGCTCGACTGACCGGGCGACCACGCGATTTTCTGCAAGCCCCCGCCTCGCAACCGGTAGCCATGGCAGCCTAGCAGCGCAATCGCCCCGATGCGCGGACGGTTGTGGTGTGGCATGCGGTCTTTCACCGGAAATCGAGGCGAGCCGACCTTTGCTCGAGCGGCGCCAAAACCGCCATGAAAATGGCTTCTTACCAAAACGTTAGTTGCGGCTTCCAGCCTCCTTAAGCTTGCGGTTTAGCGTCAGAAGGCACAGCGAACGGCACGGAGAATGAGGGGTGCCCATGACGATCGCCGACGTGCTGACGCAGGAGCAAAACGGCGTCTTTCGCTGCGAGGGCGCCCGGGTTCGGGCCCACCGCCGTCAGCTGGCGACGGTGGTGACCATTCGAGGTGAGATCGACGCCCTCAATGCCGACCAAGTGGGCGACCACATTCGGCGTTTCATCCTCGGCGAGGACCGTGTGGTGCTGGACATGGGCGACGTGAGCCAATTTGCTGAGGCGGGCATTTCGCTCTTGGAAACCTTCGACGAGGACTGCCGCGCCGCAGGA